>NZ_JAYGHR010000016.1:0-66981 GCF_034932365.1 Limnoraphis robusta BA-68 BA1
AACATGACGGATTCTCCTACTCCTTTTAACAATGATTCTCGCTCCGCTCAGTTTTCTTTGGGCGGCAATTCCTCTCCCGCTAACCCTGTCGGGTATAACGGGAGTCCCCTTGCCGCATCTCAGATGGCGAATGTTGTTATTGTGGGAGCGGGGCTAGGGGGACTGCCAACAGCCTACGAACTCCGGCATGATCTGCCCACTGAACATAGCGTAACCTTAATCTCTGAGCGGCCGAAATTCACGTTTATTCCGGGGTTAATTCGGGTGGCGTTTGGTTTAGCCTCCCTCGATCAGATTCAATTAGATCTGGGGCAATTAACCCGCAGACAAGGCATAAACTGGATACCGGGTGCTGTGACAAGCATTGATCCCCATCGCCAGCAGTTAACCGTAGGAAAGCAAGTGATGGAGTATGACTACTTAGTGATCGCCACAGGAGCATCCTTAGCCTTTGATGAAATTCCCGGCTTAGGGCCCGATGGGGGTTACACGCAGTCGGTTTGTACTCCTGATCATACCATAGCAGCCAGAGAAGCTTGGTTCAAGTTTTTAGAGAATCCGGGGCCTTTGGTGGTGGGAGCGATGTCCGGGGCGGGATGTTTTGGGCCAGCTTATGAATTTGTGTTGATGGCGGACTGGGTATTGCGTCGTCGGGGAATCAGAGATCAAGTGAGCATCACCTACGTTTCACCGGAACCCTATGTAGGTCATATGGGAATTGCTGGGATGAAAAATGCCAGAGAATTAACGGGTAGCTTGCTCAAAAAACGAGAAATTCAAACCCTAAATAACACCAGTATTTCAGAAATAAATCCTGATACAATTAATTTAGCAACAGGTCAACAGATCCCGTTTAAATATGCAATGATTTTACCGTCTTTCCTGGGGGCAAAATTTTTGAGGGAAACACCTGAACTCACGAATAAAAAAGGATTTATTCCCGTTAAAAACAGCTATCAACATCCTAAATTTCCTCAAATTTATGCGGTGGGTTTAAGTGTGGATTTAGAACAACCGGAAACCACTCCGATTGCGATTGGACTGCCAAAAAGTGGACAAATGGCGGAGGTTATGGGAGCCGCAGTTGCCCATAATATTGCAGTGGAATTGGGTGCAGTTAAACCCCCTTTAAAAACTCCTACCTTAGAAGTGTTGTGTTTGGCTGAGTTTGGCAACACAGGAATTGCATATATTGCCGCCCCTATTCTTCCTGATCCTGAAACGGGAAAACGCCGATATTCCTATGCAGTACAGGGGCGGTTGATTCCTTTGTTTAAAGCTGCATTGGAGATTTATTTCATGCAGAAAATGCGATGGGGTTTAGGATTACCTTGGTTTGAAAAATTGGGACTGCGTTTGTTGTTTGGATTATCGTTATTGAAGCCCTTACCAAAAGCAGGGCCGTTTCATTTTCCCCCTAAAACTTGATTTGTGGGGAGGTAGGGAGGTAGGGAGGTGGGGAGATGGGGGGAATTTTTATTAACAAAAAGCTATTTTTCACCTGATTTCTGCTATATCAGTTATAGCAATCAGAAATGATCGCTATATATAGCAGAGAAAGAGTTGATTAGGACACTGTTTTTCTGTCAAATCCTTTTATGATAAAGGTTTCAATTCTGTCTCCAGTCTCGGTGAGGCAGTGCGGACTTGGCGGTTTCCGTCGAGGAGCAACTGCCGAACCCGAAGGGTGTCTCCTGATTTCTGCTATATGAATTCAATTAAGCGATGATTCTCGTTGAAATCTGGAGGCAAAAAAACCCGGTTTCTTTGAGAAACCGGGTTTTTGAGAAACCGGGTTTTTAAATAATTGAGATGAAGTCCAGCTTAGATTGTGATAAAATCGTCTGAGGTAATTAAAGTTGAATTAACTCGGTTAAGTGTAACTAAAAGTTGACCCTCAAAGCGAATTAATGTAGCCGTTTCACTCTGTTCAATCGTCAGTTCCTCGAAACTCAAACCAGCCGTTAAACCGAGTAAATCTTGACTGTCTGCGAAGTCTACAATCACATCGGAACCCGAGTTTAATAGGAGTGCAAAAATATCCGCTCCTTCGCCACCAGAGAGAATATCATCTCCCCCATCACCGGACAAGAAATCATCCCCTTCACCGCCAATTAAACTGTCATTATCTTCGCCCCCGTAGAGGCTATCATTTCCTTGATTTCCATAAACCGTATCGGCACCTAAATCCCCATAAACTTGGTCATTTCCTTGATCACCAAACAGTAAATCATCACCCTGACCCCCGGCAATAAAGTCATTTCCTTCACCGCCACTGATGGTATCATTGCCTTGATTTCCGAGTAATAAATCATTCCCTTCACCGCCAACAATACTGTCATCTCCAACATCTCCAAAGATCGTATCATTCCCATCTTCTCCACTGGCGAGGTCATTGTCTTTCCCACTAAAGATCAGGTCATTTCCATCACCGCCAATCAGCGTATCTTCACCTTCATTTCCAAATAAAGTATCATTTCCGTCACCGCCATCTAAAAGGTCTTGACCATCTGTATCGGCTAATTCAGCATCATCTGAACCGCCAACTAAAGTATCATTATCTGACCCCCCAATTAGCGTATCATTCCCCACACCACCGACGAGAAAATTCTCTCCGGTACCGCCATCAACGACATCATTTCCATCACCTGCATCAATAATATCATTGCCCCGATTCCCGAAAATATTATCATTTCCGCCAAAGGCAGTAATTTCATCATCCCCCTCTAAACCCACAATTTGTTCACTGACTTCAACGCCAATCAAAATGTCATTAAATTCAGTTCCTTCTATCGAAACTTCAACCGTATTCAAAGCAATAGATTCGCTGATGAAACTGTAGGATTGAGAAAATCCGGCGAGTGTTGCAGTAAAGCCTAAAACCTCTAACGGGAGATCAGTGGGTAGTGTTAAAATCTCAGATGAAATCGTAGGAACTTGTAAAATAATACGGCTTGAACTCGAAGTTAAACCGAAGCTATTGGTTGCGGTATAACGCAGTTGAATTTGACCCGAAAACGTTGCAGTCGGAACAAACGTCAGTTGAGAAGCCTGAGCAATTGTTATTTCTGTAACTTGACTCAAACGGGTGACAACAACGCCATTGAAGAATAACTGACCTTGCGCTTCTAAAGGTAACTCAAGAATCGAGAAACTAACAATTTCTCCATTCAGGTCATTCGCCGTTAATGGGGGAATAGGAATTGCGGTGCCATTATTCGGAATTTCAGGAACAATTAATTCATCAGCGATGGGTTCAGACTGAGGAATATCAAAGTCTATACTTGGCGTTCCAACCAATACACTGATGTCAATCGAAGCGGGTTGAGAACTTTGACCATCGTTGTCAGTAGCGACATAGTTAAGAGTAATATCTCCGACAAAATTATCGTTGGCTTCAAACTGTAAATTCGCCGCTTCTGCGGGTGTAATTTCACTCACTTGAGCGAGGTTAAAAACAGGAGTCTCACCGATGAATAATTGACCCTCAGCAGGAGCGGGAATATTATTGAGAGTGAAGCTAACAATCGTACCATCTTCATCCGTTCCGACCAGCGAGGGAAGTCCAACAGGAACAGAAGTCGGGACGATACCGGGAAGTTCTAACGGTTCAACAGTCGGTAACAGGTTCGGAAGAATAAACAGTGATAGTTCTCCGACTTGGCTAGACGTAATTCCCGCCGTATCTGTCGCTGTAAACTTAAGAACGGTTGAACCACTAAAATCGAGATTGGACGTAAAAGTGAGTTGTCCGGCTTGGTCAACGGGAATGACTTGATTGAGAGTAACAGGTTCGCCATTGAGGAAAACTTGTCCGCCGAGGGGAAGTTCAACTAAGGTAAAACTGGCAGCATTTTCATTATTAATGCTTGCTAAAGGTGGAAGCGGAACTTGAGTGGAAACATTTTTCAGGAGCGGCGTCCCTTGGTTGCTGGGTAGAGGCGGTATATTTGTGACATTTACCAACAGATTGTAAATTGCGGGTGTCTGATCAATACCGCCTTGGTTATCCGTCGCCACATAACTAAATTGCGTCAAACCGCTAAATTCAGGGTTGGGAGTAAAGGCGAGTTGGTCGGCTTGGTCTGCGGGAATGACTTGATTAATCGCCACTGCTGTCCCACCCAATAACAGTTGACCCCCAACGGGTAATTCTGTAATCGTAAAGCTGGCGATACTTCCGTCGGCGTCGATTCCCTGCAAACTCGGTAAAGTGACGGGTGTGGGTGCGTTGGGAATAATTGGCCCAATTTTATCGACCGTAACGGGGAGTAGGTTATCCGTTGTTAACGCCGGGAGGGTAACGGTTGCAGGTGTGGGGTCTTCCGTGTTTTGAGCGTCAATAGCGGTATATTGGAAGCTATCTCCGGTAAAGTTGCCCCCGCCAATGTAGCTGAGGTTTGCTGCGTCTGCCACCGCAATTTCTGGAGTCGTTAACGGTTGACCGTTTAACAACAGGGTACTATTTGTGGGAAACTTAGTAATCCGAAACCCTGTGATGCTGCCATCGGCGTCGGTTGCGGTGAGTTCAGGAATCAAAACGGCTGTGTTATTACCCGGGTTAGGACTGGCAATGCTATCGGCTGCGACGGGAACTTGATTTGTACTATTAACCGGAATTACAACAATTGCTGGAGTTAAATCCGAGGCGTTATCGTTATCAACAGTAGTGTATTCAAATTCTGCTAATCCGACAAAACCGAGTTTGGGAATAAAGGTAAGATTTCCGGCATCTTCGAGAGAAATCGTTTGATTGGCAGTGACCGTTTCACCGTTAAGTTGCAGTTGACCGTTGTCAGGTAAACGGGTAATTTGAAAAGCAGTAATTGTCCCATCAAAATCCGTTGCCGTTAACGCAGGAATCGCAACTTGAGTCGCCGTATTCGCAATAATTTCTGTGATTAAATTTTGGGTAACAGGCGGTTGATTGGTGGAAGTATTAACCGTAATTGAAATTTGTGCAGTTGCCGATTCTCCGCCGTTATCTAGGATAGTGTAGGGAATATTAACGCTTCCGGTAAACCCAGTTGCCGGAGTAAAGGTGAGATTACCTTGTTCGTCTACTGTGGCATTTCCTTGATTATTTAAACCCGTTAAATCCAGTTCAACGCTACTCGGATCAATGATACCATCGGGGTCAAAATCGTTATTGGTAATATTAAAGGTAATCGGGGTATCAATGCGGGTGATTATGGTGTCGTTATTGGGGACTGGCGGCGTATTAACTGCGGTGAGGTTAACGGTTGAAAAAACGGTGTTACTGGCGTTAATCCCATCACTAACCGTAATCTCAATTTCGCGGGGTTTGGTGTTAGGAGTAGCAGAAGTGTTGTTATAAACAATTTGGGAGAATGCGGTTTGATAGTCGGCTAAACTGGCAACTCCGGTTAGGGTTAATTGTCCGGAAAGGAGATTATATTCGCTGGCGGTAATATTCGCAGGTAATGAACCAACAATAGAAAGGGTTTCGCTTTCTGGGTTCAGAGGATTTTTTAAGCTAATACTGGCAGTGCTTAAAGTTGTGCTATCTGCATCGGTAATGGTAATATTATTCGCGATCGCAATGGCATCTCCGCCTTCGGTAAAGTTAATATTATCCCCATCTAAACTGAGGACAGGAGACAAGTCATCATCGAGAATATTTACCGTTGCAGTTAGAATACTACTTTCAACATCAATTCCCACCGGATTTGTGAGATTAATGCTAAACGTTTTATCGGGTTCTTCTAAATCATCATCCAGTAAAGGAACATTAAAACTAACAGTCGTTTGTCCGACGGGAATGGTTAAATTTCCGCTTGTTGCGGTGTAGTCTAAACCTGCTGCTGCGGTACTATTGCTAGTTGCATAATCAAAACTCGCTGCAAAACCGCTAATTTTAGAAGCTGTTACCGTGACAGTGGCTTGATCATCTCCTTCATTAACCGTAATATTGCTAATTGAAATGCTAGGAGGGAGGTCATCATTGGTAATGGTTCCTGTGACTGAAGGCGTCACAATATTACCTAAACTCGCACTATCTAAACTAACGTTAAAAACCTCATCTCCTTCAAAGGTTATATCACCATTAACTTGAACCGTTATCGGTAGACTGGGAGGCGTTTCAACAAAGGGATCAGCCGTAAATGTTAAAATGCCATCATTATCAACATAGTCATTATCGGCGACGGTTGCGGTGCCATCATTGGTGGTGTAGTTAACAACAATATTCTGGGTACTGGGTTGACTCAAACTCACAGTATAAGTGTAGTCAACGGTGCCATCATTCCCTTCATTTTGGGCGAGATTTGCTGCTATGGTAATTTCAGGTAAACTGACATCTACCGCGTTAGAAAATTCCGAGGTGTTGTTAGTTGGGTCTGTTGCTGTTGCGGTAATAAATTGACCCGATAAATTACCTGTTGCGGGTAAAGTTGCTGTGAAGATTGCATTTCCTTCAGGATCTGTTGTGACTTCAGTTGTACCGATAAAGCTTTGACCTTGACCATTTACCGATGGATCAACTGCAACATTACTAAAGAATTCTAAGCGATAAGTGGTATTGGGTAAACTGTTAAACCGACCTGCAACAACGGTATTATTCTCAACAGGTTCCGCTAACACTAATTCGGGATAATTTTGCAGGGCGTTGGGGCCTAAATCGGCATCTAACGCATCATTAACAGTTACGCCATCGTTAGCTAAATCAATCCCAATTGCTGTATTATCTTCTGCTGCACCATTCGAGTAAATACTGTTACCAGAAATAGCATTTCCAACGGATGCGTCATTAATGACAGTAATGCCATCTCCTGTATTGAAAGCAATAGTATTACCCAGTCCGGCTTCTAGTCCGCCAATAATATTATTAGTCGCATTATCGACGAGAATTCCACTGTTAGCATTTGCCAGTCCAGTCGTACCATCCGCAGCAACCCCGATGCGATTTCCTTGAATAGGGTTGCCACTAGAATTATTAACAATTGAAACCCCATTAACACTGTTACCCGAGATGAGATTTCCAATCACACTATTGCCAACAGCGTTATCAAGTTCTAAACCATTATTACTGTTAGCAACGGCATCATTCCCTGCACTGTTTGTTCCGATGAAATTCCCTAAAATTTGGTTGCTATTGGCAGTGCTTAAAACTAAACCGTTAATTGTATTTCCAGAAATCGTATTTCCCTGACCTATCTCACTTCCCCCGATAATATTAACTGTTGCACTACTAATCAAAATCCCATTAGTTTGATTGGGAATTGCTGCGACTCCGGTTGCATCCAAACCGATTAAATTACTTTGGATTATATTTCCAGTTGAATCAACTTCAGGAGTCCCCGTAATCCTGATTCCATCAACAAGATTACCTGAGATTGTATTCTGTTCTCCGGGAGTATTTCGACCAATAATATTGTTGCTAGAATTGCGAATTTCTACCCCAATTCCGCCATTAATTACCGCCGGATCATCCGTCTGTTCCCCGTTAGGAATGGCAACATTTCCAGCCCCATTCGTTCCGATCAAGTTACCCAGAACTTTAGTTTCGTTGGAACTATTGGCAATTAAGACACCATTAATTCCATTCCCCGAAATAACGTTGCGGTTTATTCCTGGAATCTCAGGATTTTCGACTCTATCTAATCCAATATCATTATTCGTTGAAGCCTCGATCCGAATCCCATGATCTGCATTCGGAACTGCCGCATCACCCGCAGCATTAACACCGATTAAATTCCCTAGAATTGTGTTGTCGTTAGCCGCATTTACAATTAATACGCCATCTGCACCATTTCCAGAAATCGTATTCCCTTCACCGGGATTAACACCGCCAATAATATTGAGCGTAGAAGCATCAATTTGAATCCCTTGTTCGGTGTTAGGAACTGCCGTGTTTCCACTTTGATCAACCCCAATATAGTTTCCTAAAATCTGGGTATTACTGGTCTGAATTGGAGCATCTACCTGGGTCTCAAGTAAAATTCCATTGCCATTATTACCAGAGATAATGTTGCGATCATCGGGATTAACTCCCCCAATAATGGTTCCCGTTGTATTTTGAATTAAAATCCCATCACCATTATTGGGTAATCCTGTTGTACCATCGGGTGCAACTCCAATGCTATTTTCTCGAATTACGGTATCATTTGAACCTTCAGAAACGAGAATACCTTCAATTCCATTCCCAGAAACAACATTCCGAATAACTTGAGTTCCTATCGCTCTGGCAATTTCAATCCCTTGATCGCGATGACCGAGGCCAGGTGTACCATCGGCATCGGTTCCTATAAAATTCTCAATGATTTGAACATTGCTTGTTGGCTCAGTGCTATTATTTTGAGTAAAAACATAAATGCCGTTTCTTTGTTGTTGAGCTGGATCTGTGGTAATAAAAGTATTACCTTGAATAAGACTGTTGCTACCCGACAGAGAAATACCCCGAGTAACGTTATTTTGAACGGTACTATTGGTTAGTTCAAGTTGACTGCGACTGACAATTCCAATGTTATTATTGGCTATTGTGCTGCTATCAATCTCTAATTTACCCTGTCCACTCCCATATTGAATTCCGGTGCCAGCATTTTGAATGGTTAAACCAGAGATTCTGACAACGGTTTCTGGCTGACGGGTATTAACTCGGAAAACAAAACCATTACCTATCCCCTGAATGATTAAATTATTCGCTCCGGGGCCATTGAGCGTGAGATTGTTTCCATTAATCTCGTCAAGATTTAATTGACTAGCCAGTTGAATGGTTTGCGGTGTATTAAATACTGTCTGGTCAAACTGAATAATATCAGCATCAGGGTTCGCATTGGCTAAATCTATTGCTTCTCGTAAGGAACCCGCACCCGCATCATTAGCATTTATAACGGTAAAAGTTGCGAAAACTCCAGCATAACTTTCTCGAACTGATTCTGTAAAGGCTAGAGGCGATAGAATCTGATCGGTTTGAATATCAAGTTGCCAATTTCCGCCTAACTTTTTACTTCCAATTTTGGTCGATGAAGCGGCTATCTTCGCTCCGGTGAGATGTTGTATTTTTTGAATAAAGGGTGAAATCAATGAGTGCGTAAATGCTGATTGATCTGTGACATTAAAATACGGATGCGGTTTTTGAGTTTCCTGTTGAGCAACGTCACAACCATAGAGTAAAATCTCAGCATCACTTGTTAATGCACCCCTCCACTGCTGGAGTTGATCCGCATAGCGATCTAATGTATTGATACTCAGTTGAGTATTCCCCAAATACAAACATCCCGGCGAACCGTGACTAACGATGTGCAGAGTTTGAATGCGGGGTGCTGTGCTGCGACGAATGCGATCGCATAAAAGTTCCGTAATTTGTTCAACCCCATCCTGATTTGCATCCAGGATAATGACCTCAGACCCTAGTAGAACCCCCTGACAAAGATGTTCGTAGCCTTCAACTTTAGCGTCAATGCAGATCAGATTTTTGCTAGGAGTGAATGATACCATTGTCAGCTTTTATTTAATACTCGACTAAATATTTATTGTAAATGCAAATTTACTATTAAGCCAAACTTTTATAATTCAAACTCGAATCAGTTTCGCAATACTATATTGGGGGATGGTAGAATCTCCAAGATTGGTTATGTCGGACTAGAGACCCATGTTTTATCTCTGATCATTCCTAAAAATGTGTTAACTTTTAGGATTGACAAATCGTGATTTATATGCCGTTAATTAAAGATGAAGACTCCGAAAAAAAAGTCAACCTACTTTTGTAAAGATTGAGAATATTTTTTTAAATTTTTGGTAAAGTTAACCCGAGCTATGTTTTTAAGTAAGTCTGAACATTTAGTTATATATTCATTTTAATTTGTATATACAAATCAGAGGAGAATCCTTGTTTGTTATCTGAGGCTAAACGTTTAGAGACTCTAGGATAATTGGAGCTGGCATTTGATAGTTTGCCCATAAAAAATTCCCTGCAAGGGGATAGAAGTAGCAAAGCCAAGGTTGTTGAGGGAATCGTGAGCTGCGCCGTGCAGGCATTAAGCTGAGATAGCTAAATCAAAAATGATAGCTGGCTGACAAAGTTGACATCAGTAGCAGGATTGATCGTCGCATTGACAACAACTCCGATCAGATCTTCACCCAAAAATATTTCCGTACCTTCAAGAGTCTGGTTAAAGATGTAGTCGTTGTTAGCAGCTAAACCGAGCAGATCGATTTTATCTCCCTGGGAGCGATTAAAATCGCCAATAAGAGCAAAACCATCTCCTAAATAGGGTTCAACTGTTCAATCGTTAAATGCTCACCCGAAAAAAATGGGATAATATAATAATGCAAAAATCAGCTTTTGTTGGGTTGGGAGTCACACTTAACCAAACCTACAAAATTTTGAGTGATCATAACGTTCCCGCCCCAAGCGAAAAACCCCTTGAGAGTGATACAGAGACTACGCGATCGCAATCCCCAAAAACGTTATCCTTGAGAAAGAATGGCTATATGATAATCATCAACCCCGTTAAACTCCCCATCCCTGCGATATGCGGCTGCAACGCCAGTTCACCGGACAGAAAATCACCCTAGACACCAGCAACCTGATCGCCAGTGGTGGTGAAGGTCGTATATTTCCAGTTGTCGAAGATTCCTCTCTCGTTGCGAAAGTCTACCATAAACCCACAGAGGAAGACGCCGACAAACTCACCGTTATGTATAATAATCCGCCTCAGACCTTAACGGTAATGCCGGGAGTCACCGCGATCGCATGGCCTGTCGATCTCCTCTGTACCCCCGACAATAACCGGAAAATCGTCGGGTTCTTGATGCCCAGTGTAACGCGATCGCTTCCCATCCACAGCTTTTATACTCCCAAAACTCGCCGGGAACGTAAACCCCTGTTTAACTACCTCTACCTGCATCGTACCGCCCGTAACTTAGTCGCTTCTGTCACCGACTTACACGCCAGTGGTTATGTGATCGGAGATGTCAACGAGTCCAATATATTAGTCTCCGATACCGCTTTAGTCACCTTAGTCGATACAGACTCCTTTCAAGTTCGCGATCGACAGACTCAGTTAGTGTATCGCTGTCCCGTCGGAAAAGCCGAATTTACCCCCCCCGAGTTACAGGGTCAAACCTTTCGCGATCGCGATCGCACCCCCGAACAGGATCGCTTTGGAATAGCCGTGTTAATCTTTCAACTGTTAATGGAAGGAACCCACCCCTTTTCCGGCGTTTATCAAAGCAGTGGCGATCCGCCCGCCATTGAAGCGCGAATTAAAGCCGGTCATTTTGTATATGGAAATAGCCGGGTTCCCTACAAACCCATGCCTTTAGCCCCTTCCTTTGAAATACTCCATCCCAAACTACAAGACTTGTTTTTGCGTTGTTTTCAAGAAGGACACACCAACCCAAAAGTTCGTCCCGATGCGAGAACTTGGTTGCTAGCGTTGATCGAAGCCGAAGAAAATCTCGTGACCTGCAATAAATACAGTCAACACCGCTATGATCGTCACTTAAGCTCTTGTCCTTGGTGTGAACGCACCTCAAAACTAGGCGGACGCGATCCCTTCCCCTCTCGCGAAGATGTTCAACAGGGACTCCACCTCAAACCCCTCAAACCGAAGCGCAAACGACGTTCACCGGGGCGCGTGATGCCCACTCCTAGCCCAATTCAACCTCCGGCAACGGTTCGACAAGCCGTAAGCGCCCCAGCTTCAAGCTATCGTCCCCGCCAACAGACAAGATCTAGAGGATTATCACCGCAAATTCAATCTTTGATTTTGAACTTGATGCAAGGGGCAATCATCGGGGGAATTTGGGGTATCGCTTGTTCTTCGGCAATTATGGCGATTGTCTTTGGGTTTTTTCGAGGAACCGGAGGCATTCTCGGCGGAATGTTTGTCGGAACCATTTGGGGGGCATTTTTTGGGGTTTCAATTAGTATGTTTTTGCCACCCCCAAGAGGTTTAAATCGCTGGAAAGCCTTTATTGTCGGCAGTTTTTGCGGGGCGATGATTGCAGCAGCGATTTCGGGAATTTTGTTTGGGGCTTTAACCGGAGAGATGGTTGTCGGTCAAACCTTACTCTGGGGAGCGTTTTTAGGATTAATTTGGGGAGCCATTTGGTCTGTGTTTAAACCGCCTTTATCTCTGCCCACTCCAGGCGGGGTGAGAGGCTGGGTTGGGGCGCTGTCAGGGAGTGTTTGGGGTGCATTATTAGGATCGCTCACGGGGGCAGTTTTGGCGATGGGGGCGGTGTTGTGGGGAGAATGGCAGTTGCAGATGAGTGTAACTCTGACTCTGAAGTTGATGTCGCAAATGTTTTTGATGGCGACAGTAGCAGGGGGGTTAGGAGCCTTAGGGGGAATTCTCTCGGGGGCAACCTTTGGGAGTATTGGCGGTGTGCCTCCCTTACCGCTCTCGATGAAAAGGGTCGGTGCAAAGGGAGCAATTGTCGGCGGAATTTGGGGGAACTTTTTAGGGGTGATCGCCGGGGCTTTATTAGGGGCGATCAGTGCAGCCCTGTTTCCCGAGGTGTTTAGTAATACATCAGGAGAAGCCCTACCTCTGTTTTTGGGTGCAATGGTGGTTTCTGCCGGAGTCGGAGGGGTTTGGGGAACGATTTCGGGGATTGTTTGGGGAGCATTGGGGCAATTGTGAACCCTCTTTTAGTTAAATGTATGGGCAAATTGATCTCTAAAATTTTGCAGGTTTTCCGAAGTGAAGAGCATAGGGTTTGTAGGTGCGGTTAACTGCACTCTGAAACGGCTTGACGAAGGTTAAGGCTGTGTTAAGATCCGCTAAGTTAAGTTCGATAAAGATTCGTTACTTTTATCTGCGTGGTGTAAACAACTATGAACAAGATGACTCAGATGACCAAACGTTTTTTACTTCTGTTTGCTGCGTTAGGAAGTGCGGCAATAGTTTCTGCTTGCAACCAACCGACGGCGACGAACACAACCTCTGAACCCGCGACTGAACAAGCCAGCGAACCCACAGAAACCACAACTTCTACAGACACTACTGCTGCAACTCCTCAAGAGACTCCGGCGACTGGAGCGGTTGCAACCGACAGCACTGATACGACGGCAACTCCGACGGCAACTGAAGCCTCGGGAGAAACCATTGTTGATATCGCCAGTGGAGATAGTACCTTCAGCACATTGGTTTCTGCGATCAAAGCGGCGGACTTAGCTGAGGTTTTATCTAGCCCTGGCCCCTACACTGTATTTGCACCCACCGACGAAGCTTTTGCCGCGTTACCAGAAGGAACGGTTGAAGACCTACTGAAGCCTGAAAACAAAGATAAATTGATTCAGGTTCTCAAGTATCATGTTGTTCCCGCTAAGGTGTTATCTACTGAAATTCAAGCAGGCCCCGTTGAAACCGTTGAAGGCCAAGCTCTAGAGATTTCTGTTGATCCTGACACCAAAGAAGTCAAAATCAACGATGCTAAGGTGGTCAAGACTGATATTGTGGGCAGCAATGGTGTGATTCATGTTATTGATAGCGTGATTTCACTGCCCGCAGAATAACAGTAATTTGGTTAAGACAAAAAATCGAATAACTTTCTACTTCCCCAGTTTGCAAAGTTGAGACTTTCAGACTGGGGATTTCCACGGAAGATAGAGATGTTAATGCAGCTATAGCAGAGAAAGAGTTGATTAGGACACTGTTTTTCTGTCAAATCCTTTTATGATAAAGGTTTCAATTCTGTCTCCTGTCTCGGTGTCTCCTGATTTCTGCTATATCAACATCTTGCAGCTATGGACTAAGTACCGTAGGGCATACGGGATCTTATAAGCTTGGGGAGGCGCGATCCTCTAGGTCCATTGGAGCAATCCTGTGGGGTTACGATTGGACTGTGAACCAAGAATCCCCCGCATTCATGGGTGGGGAGTGTCAATGATGACAGTAAAAGAGGTAGGATGTTAGATAATTTTGACAACTGACAACAGCCCACTCTGAACCTATAAACATGAAAAATTATTTCTCACGCCTACTGGCTTTAGTTTTAACCGTTGCGCTTTGTTTATTCGGCTGTAGTGGTTCTCCAGATGGTTTAACCGGGAACTATCAACAGGATACCTTAGCCGTCGTGAGTAGCTTGCGAACCGCTATTGAGTTACCGGAAGACTCCCCCGAGAAAGCACCCGCCCAAGCCGAAGCCCGTCAACTAATTAATGGGTTTGCATCTCGCTATCGTCGTGATCCAGCGATCGCGAAATTACGCTCATTTACAACCATGCGAACCGCATTAGACGCTTTAGCTGGACATTATAGCTCTTACCCCAACCGTCCTGTACCCGAGAAATTGAAACAGCGTCTAGAACAGGAATTTGATCAGGTGGAAGTCGCCGTCAAACGTGGCGCTTGATGGTATAACTCCTATGTTTGTGCATCTCCCCGTCTGGCTGTAGGCGGGGAGAATACTGTTAAAAATTTATCGCTCAAAATCAAGTGGTCAGCAAACCGTTTTGATGGCAATATGCAGTTAGAGATCTGGGGAAGTTGAACAATGCTGAAATAGCTTGATTAACTTGAATAATTTTCTGAAGTGGCGATAGTCGCGCGTTGTATTAAACCCGATGTCTAATTTGTCGTTAAAATTGATTCGTAATTGGTTAACAGTCGTTCCAAACCAAACCCTCTCCCGAAAGACTCGTCGAGTCGTGAATCTTTTTCTCAGTTTGCTACTGGTTCCACTGGTTAACAGCAAATCAACTTCTGCTCAAGTTCTGCCCTATTGTCAGCTTTCACCCGAACAAATTACCCTCAAAGACAGTTTACGTCTTGCCGCTGCTGCTAGTCCCGAAGCCCAAAAACAGTATGAGGATACCTTAACTCAAAACGCTCAAGCCGTTTTTCAATGTCGTCGTCAAAGCTGGCTAAAAGAGCAAGCCATTTGGCTGAGGTTGTATCCCTGTGATGCTAAACCCGGAGCGATTGAGAAAATTCTAGATGATATGGTGAATCGAGGCTACAACAAAGTTTATCTAGAAGTGTTCTACGATGGTCAAGTGTTACTTCCCGCTTCAGATAATAACACACCTTGGCCGTCTGTGTTGCGATCGCCTGGAACTGAAACGGTTGATTTATTGGCTGAAACGGTTGAAAAAGGACGTCGAAGGGGCTTAGAGGTTTATGCTTGGATGTTCTTGTTGAATTATGGTTATACTTACACATTACGACCCGAGCGAGAAGCGGTTTTAGCCCGCAATGGAGAGGGTCAAACGACAGTCACCGCAATTGCTGGGGGAAGTGACAGCAATGATTATGGTGAAAGTTATACGAATCAGGGATTTGTTGATCCGTACAACCCTCAAGCCCGTCAAGATTATCAAACGCTGTTAAATGCGATTCTCGCCCGTCGTCCTAAAGGGGTGTTATTTGACTATGTTCGTTATCCGAAAGGCTTAGGGGGGGCTTCTGTGGCGGCTAAGGTGAAGGATTTGTGGATCTATGGAGATGCTTCTCAACAGGCGTTTCTCCAACGCGCCAATAATGACAAGGGAAAAGAGTTGATGCGGCGATTTTTGCGTCAAGGTTATCTAACGGAAACGGATATTAAACAAGTTAATGCTTTATATCCTGAAGTTAAACCTGCCAATTCGGAAGTTAAACCTACAACTGGTGAAACTCAACCTACAACTGGTGAAACTCAACCTACAACTCCTGAAGTTAAACCTACTCCACTTTGGCAAGATGAAAAAGCCCTCACGCCCTTAGCTTCCTTAGCTTCAATGGGAAACAGCCTTCAACAACAGTTATGGCGGCTGAGTGTGGCTCATGCTCAACAAGGAATTTTAGAGTTTTTGGGATTTGCTAGTCAAGCGGTACAACAGCGAGGCTTATCTGCGGGGGCGGTATTTTTCCCAGAAGGAAACCGTCGCATCCGTGAACAGGGGTTTGATTCCCGTTTGCAACCTTGGGATCAATTCTCACCGACGATAGAATGGCATCCGATGTCCTACGGTGTGTGTGGGAATACTAGCTGTATTGTGTCTCAAGTGCAAACTGTTGTCAGTCAAGCGCCGTCAGGGGTGCAGATTATTCCGGCGTTAGCGGGGGATTGGGGAAAAGTGATTAATAATCGTCCGTCGTTGGAAACTCAGATGCAGGATATTTACGCCGCAACCCCTCAAATTAAGGCGATTAGTCATTATTCCTACGATTGGCAAGATCCAGAATTCACCCGACAACGTAAGTTTTGTCAACGTTAACTTCCGAGGCAACAAGTCCCACTCTCTCACCGGTTCCGGTGAGGGGGAGTTGACAGTCGGGGGCAACTCCTGGTATATTGGTAATAGTAAGTTTTATAATCGATTATTGAAAAAAATATTTTTTCGACAACCATCCAATTATACGATAATAATATCCCAGAGCCACCCAAAAAGTCAATAGGGTAGGCAAAAAAAATCGCGAAATTTGAGGGAAAGAGGGTTTTTTTTGGGGGGTTTCTCCCGCAACCCTATCCCCCCAGAACGGAAAGCTATAAGATCTAGTCGTAGCGTCAGTTACACTTAATAGGTTTGTGAAAGGTTTGTTTGAGCGTATCGCAAGCTGGATAAACCGTTGTTTGAAAAAGGAGTTTTAACGTTGAAAAGTGCAGCGCCCCAGCAGGGGATACCAGCCATTGTTTTAGGGATTGTTCTGGCAGCGGCTCTTCTAATCGGACTCAATTCCTTTGTGATTATCAATCCGGGTCAGGCGGGAGTGTTGAGTATTTTGGGGAAAGCCAGAGATGGCACTCTCTTGGAGGGTCTTCATTTTAAACCGCCTTTAGTTTCGGCGGTTGATATCTATGATGTCACGGTACAAAAGTTTGAAGTCCCGGCCCAGAGTTCAACAAAAGATTTACAACAACTTTCGGCGAGTTTTGCAATTAACTTCCGTCTCGATCCGATACAGGTTGTGAGAATTCGGCGAGAACAGGGAACACTGCAAAATGTGGTGTCTAAAGTGATCGCCCCGCAAACGCAAGAATCGTTTAAAATTGCGGCAGCGAAACGAACCATTGAAGAAGCGATCACCAAACGCGATGATCTCAAGGCTGACTTTGATGAGGCGCTCAATAGCCGATTGGATAAGTATGGGATTGTGGTGTTAGATACCAGTGTGGTGGATCTAGCGTTTTCGCCGGAGTTTGCCAGAGCGGTTGAAGAAAAACAAATTGCGGAACAACGAGCGCGACGGGCGGTTTATGTAGCGCGAGAGGCTGAACAACAAGCCCAAGCGGATATTAACCGTGCCAAGGGTCGAGCCGAAGCCCAACGCCTGTTAGCGGACACTTTAAAAAATCAAGGGGGTCAGTTAGTTCTGCAAAAAGAAGCGATTGAAGCTTGGAGACAGGGGGGATCTCAAATGCCTAAAGTTCTGATTCTCAATGGAGATTCTAACAGCAGTGTGCCGTTCTTGTTTAACTTGAGTGAATTTTCCGAAGGAGCGATCGCCAACTAAGTTTAACTGAATGTCAATCATTGGGAACTACACCCAAAAGACCCGGTTTTTTCGAGAAGCCGGGTTTTTCAGTCGGGCGATCGCCGCAAATCAGAGGAAAAAGCAAGTGACTGTAGGGCTAATTCATGAAGCCACCCCTACAACTGATAACGGGTCACTGATAACTGTTAATCCGGTTCCAAATTCTGAGATGATGATAGGGCTAAGATTATAGATTCTCAACTCAGAAGCTACTTTCTATGCGAATCGCTCTTTTTACTGAGACTTTTTTACCGAAAATCGATGGTATTGTCACGCGGCTGCGTCACACGGTTGAACAGTTGCATCGCTTTGGCGACCAAGTTCTGATTTTCTCTCCAGAAGGCGGACTCAAAGAGTACATGGGCTGTCAAATTTACGGGGTGGAAGGATTTCCTTTACCGATGTATCCGGAGTTGAAAATCGCTATTCCTCATCCGGGTGTTGGCGCCAAACTCGAGGAGTTTCAACCGGATCTGATTCATGTCGCCAATCCGGCCGTCTTGGGATTGGGGGGGCTATATTATGCTAAAAAGTTTAATCTGCCTCTGATTGCGTCCTACCATACTCATTTGCCTCAATACTTGCATCACTATAATTTGGGGATGTTGGAAGAGGTGCTTTGGGGGTTATTACGTTCGGCGCACAACCAGGCAGATTTGAACCTCTGTACTTCAACGGCGATGGTCAAAGAGTTACAATCTCATGGGATTGAACGGGTTGATCTCTGGCAACGGGGCGTGGATACGGAACTGTTTCAACCGGATCAAGCCACGCCGGAAATGCGCGATCGCTTGAGTCAAGGACATCCAGACTGTACGCTCTTGCTGTATGTCGGACGTTTGGGGGCGGAAAAGGAAATTGACCGCATCAAACCCATTTTAGAAGCGATTCCGAATGCGCGTCTAGCGTTGGTGGGGGATGGCCCGAACCGTCTAGCCTTAGAACAACATTTTGCCGAAACTCCGACTCATTTTGTGGGGTATTTGCGGGGACAGGAACTCGCGGATGCTTATGCTTGTGCGGATGCGTTTATTTTCCCGTCTCGGACTGAAACTTTGGGTTTAGTTTTACTCGAAGCGATGGCGGCAGGAACTCCTGTGGTTGCAGCCCGTTCTGGTGGTATTCCTGATATCGTTACGGATGGGGTTAATGGTTATCTGTTCGATCCGGCGGATGAGAATGGGGCTATTTCTGCGACTCAACGGTTACTCTCTCACCAGCTAGAACGAGAAACCCTGCGTCAAAATGCTCGTCTAGAAGCGGAACGTTGGGGATGGCCTGCGGCGACTCATCAGTTGCGGCGCTACTATCAAGCGGTTCTAAGTCGTCATGTTCTGCCATCAGTTGCTTAGTTTGGTCTGGACGCTTAGACTGAAGACAGAGAAAATGGCAGTTGTGAACAGTAGCCCGTTGTCAGTTAACAGTTATCAGGTACCTGTTACTTATTTGAGGGTTAAATGGATCAGGTAAATATCGATTTAAGCGTGAACATTTCCTCAAAACTTACTTCTAAACAGTTTCCTGTTTCCTGTTGTCTGTTTTCTGTTAACGGGTTTCTGCTTCCCCAAAAGCTGATCTCTGATTTGCCATCTTCGTTGAACAAACATCTCTCCCATGACCCTTTCTAATGCTGGTAGCATTCTCGCTACACTGACTCAAGTCGATCGCATGGGTTTGTTGGCAGATCGCGTCAAGAATATGCCAATTGGGGAGTTCATATGTATACTGGATTTTATCACCGCAGAGTTTCAACAATTTCTTCGAGCTATTGATCTGATCAATAATGAAGCTCTCGAAACCCTCCTCGAACAATTACTTGATGCGTTCACTCTCAAAATAGGTCAAATTATCCAAGCGGATCGCACCACGATTTTTTTGATTAATCGTAGCAAAAATCAACTGTGGTACAAAACGGTTCAAGACGAAACGGGCGAAACCCAAGAAATTCGCCTTCCAATGGCTGCGGGGATTATTGGTCATGTTGCTAATACGGGCGAAACTGTAAATGTTGCCGATATTCAGACTTGTTCTATTTTTGATGCTGAGGTTGATCAACCTCCTAATTATTCGGTAAAAAATATTCTCTGTATGCCGATTTTTAGCTCTCAAAATTCCGAGGAAATTGTTGCAGTTGTCCGTTTACTGAATAAATCAGAAGGATCATTTAATCAAGAAGATGAACAAGAATTTCGCTCTTTGGCTGATTCGATAGGGATTATTTTAGAAAGTTGTCAATCTTGTTATATTGCCGCTCGAAATCAACGGGGTGTAGCGGCTTTATTAGAAGCCACTAATACTTTGGGTCAAAGTTTGGATTTACAAGATACTTTACTCTCGGTGATGGAACAGGCGCGGCGGTTGATGCACGCGGATCGCAGTACCATATTTTTATATAATAAAGAGAAGAATGAACTGTGGACAAAAGTGGCGAAAGCGGATGGAAGAACGATGGTAGAACTCCGCATTCCAGCCAATCGCGGAATTGTGGGTTTTGTGGCTTCAACGGGTCAAGTTCTGAATATTACCGATGCTTATACTGACCCTCGTTTTGATCCGTCTGTTGACCAAAGAACGGGTTATCGAACTCGCAATATTCTTTGTATGCCTGTTTACAATTCTTCGGGAGAATTGATTGGGGTTACGCAACTGATTAATAAACATAAAGGGAGTTTTATTAACTCCGATGAGGAGTTTTTACGAGCCTTTAACGCCCAAGCAGGTATTGCATTACAAAATGCTCAATTGTTTGAAAATGTGATGATCGAAAAGCAATATCAGAAGGATATTCTTCAAAGTCTTTCTGATGTGGTGATTTCGACGGATATGCAGGGAAGAATTGTCACGATTAATGATGCAGCTTTGGAACTCTTAGGCTGTCCGAGACGTAAAGCAGAAAATCGAGACATTAGAGAGTTTTGGGAGTATAAACTTAAGGGTCGATTGGTTTGGGAGATTGTTCCGATTGAAAATTTAAAGCTTTGGTTAGAAAGTAGTCTGCAACATGGTTCCCGTCATTTTGTTCCTGAACAAACGTTAACGGTTGGTTTAGTTAAACGTCAAGAAAATGGCTGGCAAAATGATGATGAAATTCTGGTTTTAGTGGTTCCTGAACATCATAATTCAGAGGTTTATTTAATCTGGGGAGAACGCCAAAATATTCTCAGTGTTGATGTCGATCAAATGCAACCGATAGAAAGAGGAATTAATTTAACGGTTAATCCTCTGACAAACCCTGAAGGCGGTGTGCGTGGGGGGTTGGTTGTTCTTGAAGATATTAGCCGCGAAAAACGCATGAAAACCACCATGTATCGTTATATGACGCCCGGTGTTGCGGAACGGGTGATGGCGTTGGGTGAAGATGGGTTAATGAAGGGTGAACGCAAGGAAGTAACGATTTTATTTTCGGATATTCGCGGCTATACAACGATAACTGAAAATCTCGATGCGTCGGATGTGGTGGCGTTACTCAATCAATATTTTGAAACGATGGTTGAGGCGGTTTTTTCCCATGAAGGAACTCTCGATAAGTTTATTGGAGATGCGTTGATGGCAGTCTTTGGGGCGCCGCTTCCTTTGCGACAAAATCATGCTTGGATGGCGGTAAAATCGGCTTTGGATATGCGTCGGCGCTTGAAAGATTTTAATCGTTCTCGCCCCGATGAACCGCAAATTAAAATCGGAATTGGGATGAGTTCCGGTGAGGTGGTTTCGGGAAATATTGGTTCACAAAAACGCATGGATTATACGGTGATTGGCGATGGGGTGAATTTGAGTTCTCGTTTGGAACAATTGACTAAAACTTACGGTTGTGATATTATCTTAAGTGAGATGACTTATCAGCTCTGTAGTGATAAAATTTGGGTACGAGAGTTAGATAAAGTTCGGGTAAAAGGGAAGAATCAAGCAGTTAATATTTATGAGTTGATTGATGCACGTTCCTCTCAACTCAATTCTGAAACCGAACATTTTTTAGAGCATTATCATCGGGGTAGAGAAGCTTACCTGGGACGTGATTTTAAACAAGCCATCCAACATTTTGAAACGGCGCAAGATATTCGGAAAACAGATCATGTTGTACAGATTTATATGATGCGATCGCGTGAATATCTGGAAAATAAACCGCCTGAAGATTGGGATGGAATTCAAACGATGACAACGAAGTAAAGAAATTGACATCCTCCCGCCGCTAATTGCTACGCAATATAGCGGGGGATTCCCAAGAGTTCTTGGTTCGCAGTTCATCGAGCCGACTTAGAGCAAGAGCGTCTCCGTTCTTGAGCCAGAGGTCAGTTTCTCCCTGCGCTTTCCAGCTTTTGGCTCCAGATGACCTATGCCCTACGGTACTGTTTAAATATTCGGCTAATAACTTAAATCCCTTTGCCAAGATGTTTTTCGCGGCGTTGTGGTCACGGTCTAAAATCGTTCCACAACTACTGCATTTGTGAGTCCTGGTACTAAGCGTTTTCTTCACCTGCGTCCCACAATACGAGCAATCAACCGTTGTATTGTGAGGCGGCACAGCAATAACTATAACACCATGAACCTTGGCAAAATACTGAAGCCATCGCGCGAACTGATACCAACTAGCATCGCTTATCGATTTAGCTAAGTGGTGATTTTTTACCATGTTTTGTATCTTCAAGTCTTCGTAGACGATTAAATCGTTAGACTTAACTAGCGCCAAAGCATCTTTACGAGCTTTGTCTTCACGCTGTCTACTTACCTTGAGATGTTGTTTAGCTAAAGCAATACGAGCCTTATGGTATCTATTGGACTGTTTCTTCCCCTTGATATGCTTTTTAGAAGCCCGACGTTGAAGCATCTTTAGTCTTCGTTCGGACTTCCGCAAATAGCGAGGGTTTTCTATAGTATTTCCATCGGAATCGGTATAGAACTCTTTAAGGCCTAAGTCAATTCCCGTCATTTTTCCTTGAAACTCATGCTCCTCTCGTCTATCCCAACTCACTAAGAACTGAGCATGGTAGCCGTCAGCACGTCTTATGACTCGAACTCTAGAAATCTGCTTTTCTGAGTACCAGATCAAATCTCTAGAACTCCATAAATCCATCGTTCCAACTTTAAAACCGTCAGTGAAAGTTATCTGTCTTCTATCAGCAGATAGCTTCCAACCACTGTTTTTGTACTCAACGGAACGACCAAACTTTTTGTACTTTGGATAGCCCTTCTTTCCGGGTTTACCCAATCTACAGTTCTCATAAAAACGCTGAATGGCAGACCACGCCCTATCAGCGTGAGCCTGCCTAGCTTGAGAGTTTAGCTTCTTTGTCCAAGGGGTTTCCTTGTTCTTAGCTAGTACCGAGCAAAGCTTTTGGAGATCGTTACGAGCGACCCCCTTGTTATCTTCCCAATAACGCAAACAGGTGTTACGGATGAATTGTCCTGTGCGGATTGCTTCATCCAATTTACTGTACTGCGATTGAGTTCCTTTGAGCTTGGCTTCGATTACTAACATGGTAGAATAATATCATATTTTACCCAGCACAAACATGGGTATAATTATAAGGATTCGCTACCGCTCAATTGTTAGATGGTCGGCATTCATCTCACCGCTAAACCATTGGCGGTACTCGGCTCCGCCTCGATAAATCCGCCTCGGTTATAGCGGGAGCATTCTGCCGACATTGAGGTAAAAAGAATATTGCTTACCCCCAAAACCCTGATTTTGTAGGGGCGGGTTCATTACAGTTTACAGTTATCAGTTATGCAGTTACCCTTCGGGTATCTCCTTCGGAGACGCTTCGCGAACGGCAGTTGCTCTATGCACGAACTTCCTATAACGCGGGGAACCCGCGCAAGGCAAGCGCTCCTTGATGGAAACCACCAAGACCCTCCGGGTTCGCCTGTTTTTACAGTTATCAATTCTCAGTGTTTTCAGCAATCGCTTGTAACCTCTTCACTGTTCACTGTTCACTCTCTTACAAACTTTGCTCTCGGCGGAAACCGCCGGGCCGCAAGTTTGCGCTGTTCACTGTAAACTGTAAACTGTAATGAACCCGCCCCTACATTTATTCAATTCTCCGAGCCGTCATATTAACGTTATTATTATCTGAATTGCGATTATTGTCTGAATTGCGATAATTTAACCGCTTAAAAACCCGTTCTAAATTGCGATCTGTTTTCGCGTCTTCTTGATAACGGGGATTAAGTGCTATCGCCTGTTCTAGATGTTCCATTGCTAAATCTAGCTTTCCTTGGAGTGCATAACAAGTCGCCGCATTATAATAAACATCAGCATATTTCGGTTGCAGTTTCATCGCTTTATTCAAGCTTTCTAGAGCATCTAAATCTCGCTGTAACTTCATCAATGTATAACCTTTATAGTTCCACGCTTTCGCAGAATTGGGATCAAGTTCAGTGGCTTTTTCAAAGGAAATTGCTGCTTCTTCATACTGTTCTAAAACCTGTAAAGCCATCCCTCGGTTTAACCAAGCAACCGGATCATCGGGTTTAATTTCTAATGCCCGATCAAAGGATTCAAAAGCTTCTTGATGTCGCTGTAAAATCCCCAAAGCAACCCCTCGATCTACCCAAGCTTGATAGTAATCGGGTTTAATATTTAACGCTCGCTCATAGGAACCAATCGCCTCTTGATGACGCTTCATTCTTCGCAATGTCATACCCCGATTTAACCAAGCGGTGTGGTGATTGGGTTGAATTTCAACGGCTTTATTCAAGGCGACAAAAGCTTCTTCAAACCGTCCCTCAGCAATGAACTTTGATCCTTGATTTACAAAGTCTTCTGCACTCAAGAATAACTCAGGTTTATTGGATTTGAGACGTTCAAGCTGTTCAGAAAGAGCTTTAATTCGTTCCAACATTTCCGCAACAGCACCTTCTGCAATGGATGCGGGAGAAATCTCAGCCAACTGCTTGAGAATTTTATTTTTCTCGGCTTCTGCGTTGGCTTGAAGTTGAGATAATTGTTTGAGAATTTGTTCTTGTTCTGTGCGAGTATTAGTTTGTAATTGGGCGAGTTGTTGGAGAATTTTGTCTTTTTCGGTTTGAGCGTCGGCTTTAATTTCTTCTACCTGTTGAGCAAGAGTGCTTTCAAAGCGATCTAATTTTTGGAAAGTTGCATCTCGACGGGTACGAATATCAGACTTGAAGGCGGTAAGCTGACTTTCGATTTCGTTTCCTGAACTTTCTAACTGTTGTAAAAGCTGTTCTTTTTGGGTTTGTGTTGCTGACTGGGCTTGTGATAACTGTTCGATAAACTCTGAAGTAGACTGTTGTAAATTCTGGAGTTGTTGTTGTTTTTCGGTTTCGATTCCTGATTTTGATTGGGATAACTGTTCGACAAATTCAACCGCTAACTTTTGCAAGTTTTGTAACTGTTGTTCTTGTTGAGTTTGGACTCCTGACTGGGCTTGTGAAACCTGTTCGATAAATTCGGCTTCAAGCTGTTTGAGGGTTTGATATTTTTCTCTGACTCGTTCTTGAATTTTCGCTTGGGCTTCTGAGAGTTGAGCTTCTAATTCTCCGCCGTATTTCTCAAAATTGGCAATCATTTCTTCAGAACGTTTTTGGGCTTTTTGTTCGGCTTTACTGCGAATCTCTGAGAGTTGCGGTTCAAACCCTGACTCTAACTGACGTAGGTTTTGCAGGATTGCATCTTGTTGGCTTTTTGCTGAGGTTTGCAGTTCTGATAACTGGGTTAAAAATTCAGTTTCAGCTTGTTGAAAGTTTCTAATTGCTCCGTCTTTTCGGGTTTGAACTTCGGTTTCATAACTTGAGAGTTTATCCGACAATTCCATGCCCAACTGATCAATATTTTGAATGACTAAATCTCGGTGTTTTTGGGCTTTTTGCTTCAGTTCGGATAACTGGGTTGAAAATTCAGTTTCTGAGGTTCTCAAGTTCTCAACGGTTTCATCTTTACGGCTTTTCGCTTCACTTTGCAGTTGTGAAAACGTAGAAACAACGTCTTGACTTGAGAGTTCTAACTGTTGTAAGATCTGATTTTGTTGGAGTCGGGCTTGCTGCTGAAGTTCACTCAGTTGGGTCGAAAATTTACTTTCAAGCTGTTTTCGTTCTTGGATCGCTTGCTTGATTTGATGTTCTAATTCTGCGAGGGTTTGTTGTTGAGAATGAGATAATTGAGAGCGAATTTCATCAATTTTTCGGCGTTCTAGCTCCAGTTCTTGTTGAAATTCTTCAGACTGATGATGAAGATCGCTAGAATAGGTATCAGTTTCTCGGAGAACGCTTTGAATTTGGCGATTTGCGCTAGAAATGCGATTTTCCAAATCTCCCAATTCATTGAGGTGAGTTTCGACAATTCCGGTGACTTCATGGATAACGGAACGCCGCAGCACCCACAACGCCCCCAAACCCGCCGCCAACAATAAAGCTAAAACCCCCAACAACAGGTTAAACAGCATCATCGTGCGGCTAAAAATGCGCTTCGCCTCGGCTTCTACCCCCTGTTGAATTTCTCGCTCCCGTCGCAGGCGCTCTAGTTCTTCTTCCGGGGCGACAATTTCTGTGTCTGGCGTGGGTTCAGGAGACTGTGAAAAAGCGGGGCGACTGGCGACACCCAGTAACAGTAGGAGGGTTGAGAGCAAAACACCGCTTCTGTACGCCAAGGTTAAAATTGTTTGATTGTGACGGTTCATCGCAACTCCTTTTGCCCGTAATGGATGTGCCAATGGATATTTTGTCTTGTCAGTCCCGTTTGATGGTGGCTGCAATATCAATTTTTTCTAGTTTACCGAATGATGGTAGCTAATGATGGGTTTTCTCAGGGGTAGAATGCCTCACTCAATCTTTCAAGCCTCAACAGAAAGGACGGTTTGCGGTTTCTCAATTGTAGCGGAAATAGCTCAAGACTGTAAATTCCCATGAATGGCTAACCAAATACAGGGGGGGTTGGTACTGGTGTATTCAACTCGATGTTTTTGATGGGCGTGAATGAGTAAATAATCACCTGGTTTGAGTTGAATTTGTGAACCATCGACATAGGAGAGGGTGGCTTCTCCCTGCAAAAGCATTACCCATTCATCTTTTTCTTGATTATACCACTCGCCATCGGGTGTTGTTTGTCCGGTGGAAATAATCCGTTCTATTAATAGAGATGGATGTTGAATGATGGGTTCAAATTGTTCTTGATTAGGAAGATGTTCGGGTAGGTGATAGATATTTTTCATAAAGGCAAAAGGCAATCTTGTAAGATGGAAAAGGTCAGGCTATTGAGAGTTCAGAATACTCAAGCCACGCGCACGGGGACTCAACAAGATCTGAGAAACCGGGTTTCTACCCAATCGGTGTAGTAGCAAGAAACCCGGTTTCAGAAACGGGTCAAACATCTCAGTCATCATTTTTAAAGACATCAAAGTGAGTTATCCTGCTTTGGTTGCAACTCCCATATAGGTGTAACTGCCAACTTTTGGGAAACTTTCTATCTCAAATTTTTCTAAGGTGATTGAATCAAATTGTTGTTCGACTAAACGCTGAATATTGCGGTTGAGATGACAGCCATCAGCGATAATTTTTTGTAGGGGAGTCAGGCGATTTTGCCAGATTTGAATTTCGGGTTGATCGCTGAGTCCGTGTTCGATAAAGAAAAATTTACCGCCGGGTTTTAGAACCCGATAAATCTCTTGTAAGGCTTGTTCAACTTGGGCAATACTGCACAGCGTCCAAGTGCTAACAACGCTATCAAAGGTATCGTTAGCCATTGGTAGATGTTCGCTATTGATCAGTCGATTTTCAACCTCTATTTTAGAGGCTTGAATTCGCTTTTCAGCTAGTTGGTTCATGCCGGAGTTGGGGTCAATTGTGGTCACTTTTTTGATATGATGAGGATAGTAGGATAGATTGAGTCCTGTACCAAAACCGATTTCTAGAATTTCTCCTTCGACATTGGCTAAGACTTTTTGACGATATTGGGTAAAAGCTGGATCAGACATCACCCAATCCAGCAAACGAGGTAAAATAACTTGGCTATAAAAACCCATTCTTGAGATCTCCCTAGATGGACTTCTGAGCGTTTTAAACTCAGTAAGTTTATCTATTCTACAGAATTGGGAGTAAAATTTCAAATTCTGTGCCGCGCCCCACTTTAGAGGTGACATTGAGTTTACCTCGGTGTTTTTCGGTAATAATTTGATGGCTAATTGATAATCCTAAGCCAGTGCCTTTTTCGGGAGATTTGGTTGTAAAAAAGGTCTCAAAAATCCGATCTAAAATTGCTGGAGGAATACCGGGGCCATTATCCGCGATGCGAATGGAAATACAGCCGGAAATACTGTCTGATTGTTCAGTTTTATCTTCAAAGTGAGAATGGTGTGAACTGGAATGGTAACTGTTTTCTAAAGAAAAGATCAATGGAGTTGATGAACTGGAAATAACTTTGAGATGACTTTCCTCAGAAATAGACCATTTTCTGACTTCTGTCGTGATGGTAATCTTAGCGAGATCAGGCTTTTCTTGGCTGACTTCTTCTAAGGCATCAATCGCATTAGAAATGACATTGAGAAAAACTTGACTAAGTTGATTGGGATAGGCATAAATCGGCGGAATTTTTCCGTAATGCTTGACTAGGTTAATCCCGTGTTTTAAACGAGTTTTTAAGATTAATAATGTATTTTCTAAGCAGTAGTTGATGTCTACTTTTTCAGGTTTAGAGCTATCAATGCGTGAAAAACCTCGTAGACTGTTGACGAGATGAGCCAGACGTTCTGAGGAAATTTTGATGCTATCTAGAACTTCGGGTAAGTCTTGTTGAATAAATCGCAGCTCAACTTCATCTTTATAATGTTCAATGGATTTTGAGGACTGAGGAAAATCTTGTTCATAGAGTTTGATCAGATCCGTCAAGTCTTGATAGTAATGATCAAGACATTTTAGATTGCCTAAAATACAAGCAACAGGATTGCGAATTTCGTGAGAAACTCCCGCCAACATTTGCCCCAAACTTGCGAGTTTTTCAGTTTGAATCAGTTGAGCTTGAGTTTTTTGACGGAGTAATTCGGTTGCGAGTTGATGAATACAAGATTGAGCGATGAGCAGTTGTTGAATATCGAGCAGTCGATAGTCCTGAGCAGAAAGTTTCACCACAATTGGTTCATAGAGAAGATGGGGAGAACGACGGATGGCTTGTTGAGCGGCTTCGACAACAGGGGTATCTCCTGATAATAATAATAAATCGGTTTGAGCAAAATGATAGAAGACATGAAGACTTCGCCCTAAAAACAATTCTCGGGCATAGGGGCGGCTCATCCGTTCAAAAAAGCGTCGTTGAGAAACCATGCCGATGAACTTTTTTTGATCCATCAAAATGACACCGGGAATTGTCGAGTCTGACTCAAACAATTGAGTGATCACGATGCCCTTTTGACGAATATCAACTTGAATCTCATAGAGGGAAAGATCTTGTAAAGTTGACTCTAGATGAAGACTTTGAGCAGAGCGATTGAACTCGACGATATTGGAGTGATCGGGGGAATAGGTATTTAGCATGGGTTAGTTGATCGAAGTTCAAGATTTTGTTAGAGTATTGCCGTGCAGATCCACCCCAAGTATACAGACTCTCTCTATATTTTAAAGAAAGACAAGAAGCCTTGCGGTGAAGCTTTTTAAAGTTAACCAAGACTTAACTAAAATTTAAACTTTTACATTTAGTTAAGGTTCGTTGCAAGTCGTAGCCCTCTCTGCAATGATGAACAGGTGAAAACGAATCGGAGTGTAATACGATGGCATCATCAGGGTATGAGTTTAGCACCAGTCAGAACGAGTTAATCGGGGATTTAGCCAAAAAAATGAACTTTGTGGCGACTCTATTAATTGCGATTGGGATTTTAGGAATTTTCCTGGGGATTATTAATATATTCAATGCCTTATCCGCATCGGAAAAGACAGCGATTGTTCTGAATAATCTGATTCAAGGCGTTTTCTCGGTACTCGTTGGAACTTGGACAAAAAATGCGGCGAAAGCATTTACACAAATTGTCACGACTGCGGGGACAGATATTGAGAATTTGATGATCGCTTTGGGTGAACTTCGGAAACTCTACACGCTGCAATACTGGTTAGCTATTATTGCTTTAGTGTTCTCTGTGATTGTGCTGATCATTATTTTGATTACTGTAATTGCTGTTAGTTTTTAATCACCCATAGCCTAGCGAACTCGAATCGGCAGCTTAATAATGAACTCTGTTCCTTTTCCGAGTTGAGAATGACAAAGCAGTTTTCCTTTGTGGTTTTCTACAATGATGTGATAACTAATTGATAGGCCTAGACCCGTTCCTTTGCCGACTGGTTTTGTGGTAAAAAACGGGTCAAAAATTTGTTCTAAAAGTTCAGATTTTATCCCAGAACCGTTGTCTGCAATCCGAATCTCAATATTATTGTTGCTCAGAGTTGTATGAATTAAAATATGGGGATTGATGATTGTTCTGTCTTGTTCTAAAGCATCAATTGCATTACTGAGAAGATTCATGTAAACTTGATTAAGTTGACCGGGATAACAGTTCAATAAAGGGAGTTGACCGTATTGTTTAATCACGGCTATTTCTGGACGTTCTGATTGGGCTTTCAGGCGGTTTTGTAAAATTCGTAATGTACTTTCAATCCCTTGATGAAGATCAACCTGTTTTTGTTCTGATTCATCAAGACGGGAGAAATTTCGCAGAGATAAAACAATTTCTTTAATCCGTTCGGAGCCTTCTTTCATAGAATCGAGTAACTGCATAAAATCTTCTTGAATAAATGCCAAATCAATCGCTTCAATGTCATCAATAATTTCAGAATTGGGCTGGGGATAGTGTTTTTGATAAAGCTGAATTAAATTTAATAAATCACGAGCATATTTAGTTGCTGGTTGGACATTTCCATAAATAAAATTAACCGGATTATTAATTTCATGGGCAACTCCGGCGACTAACTGACCCAAACTCGCCATTTTTTCTTGTTGAACCAGTTGAGTTTGTGTTTTTTTCAGTTGTTTTAGTGTAATTTCTAAATCTTGATTTTTGTGGCGTAATTCTTGGGTTCGTTGTTCAACTTTTTCTTCTAAGGTATGGCTATAATCCGCTAATTGTTGGTAAGTTAATTTCAACTGTTCGATCATCTGATTAAATGTTTTAGCCAGCATTCCAATTTCGTTATTACTCAATACTGGAGCCGTTTGATTCAAATCTCCTTGACTCACTAAATAAGCCGTTTTAGCAATGGCTTTAATCGGTTTAACAATACGACGACCTAACATTAACATTCCCAGAGCCATGATACTCGATAAAACTAAACCACTCAAAAAAATAGAACTAGCTAATTGTCGAGCCGGAGCAAAAGCTTCGGTTTGAGTTTGTTCAGCAATTAAAGCTAAATCTTGCCCAGGTAGAGCATAATAAACCCCGATTACAGATATACCCTGATAATTTTTATAAAGTCCACGACCATTTTTTCCTTGCATTGCTTGTTGAATTGCCACACTGTTAATGCCATTAGAAAATTCTTGAGAATTCAAGTGTTTGCTAGAAATAAACACATAACGACTGGATAAACTACTTCCAACATTTCCCACTAAATAGGTTTCTCCCGTTTTTCCCAAGCCTGTATTTTGACGAATAATTTGGTCAATTCGATCTAAGTTTAAATTTGTAGCCAGAATTCCTTGTTGTTTATTGTCAGAATTCAACAGAGGAATAGCTAGCGTAATCTGAGCCTTTCCCGTATCCGGTGATCGATAAAAATTAGAAACAAATCCTTCTGTTGAGTTGGGTTTAACGAAGCTATATTGAACTAGAGGTTTGTATAAGCCGATTTGTTTGGGATTCGTGGAAACGACAACTCGACCGGAGCGAGAGAGCAGAAAAATTTCCTGTAAGCCTGTTTGATGAGTGATAAAACTACTGAAAGCTTCTTGCAAAAGGCTAGAACTATCGGGTGAATTACTCGTTAAAATCGCTTCTGCTTGAGTGCTAATTTCAGGCAACTTAGCTAAAGATAATACCGTCTGACCTTGATCGATTACCCAGCGATTTAACTCCTCTTCTTTGAGGGAGGCGGTAGCACTGAGTCGTTCAAAAACGGATTGTTTGAGAGAAATCTTTGCTTGATAAAAAGCCACAAATCCGACGAGAGAAACAATCAGCAATGAAAGCAACAAAAATGAGCTAACAAGCTGTATCAATAGACTGTTTTTCCAAGGTTTCATGCTTGATTCCTATTTAAGTTATTTTCCATTGGACGAAAATTTCTTGAATTCGTTTAATCGCCTGATCAACTGCGGCTTCTGGTGAAACTTCATTGACAACAATATTCCGAATGGCTTCAGCCCATACATTTTCGGCAGAAACTTGAGCATAAGCGGGGTTTAAAACTTGATACAAAGAATGAGTTTTACTCTGGCTTAATTGCTGTGTTGCGACCGAAATATGAGGATCATTAACATTACTCCAAAACGGATCAGAAAATAACTGTGGCATTACTGGAAAATATCGTCCTGCTGCTCCCTGAAGATATTTTGCTAAATTCTGGGGTTGTACTAAATAAGTCAGAAATTCTTGAGCTAAAGTTTGATGAGGAGAAGCCGCAAAAATTAGAGCTTGCTTGACTGAAGTCAGAGAAGTCATCGGTTCTCCGCTTGGTTTATTGGGAAATTCTAGCGTCGCTAATTGATTGAGATAAATGTCTTCATCTTGTTGCTGTGAACCGGGAATTGATAAACTCACATTTAGAGTCATCAAGGTCATTTTATTCAGAAAAGTTGTATTATTATCTGCGTTCAACCAGTGGATTGAATTGGGAGGAATATATCCACTTTGATAAAGATCGGTCAGCCATTTTAACGCCGTGATAATTCCCGCTCTAACTTGGGGTTTATCGATCTGAAGTTCGCCTTCTGAATTGAGCAATTGAACGTCATAGGCTTCGAGAATCTGTTCTAATACCCAATAGGTATCAGAGGAGGCTACAGAGAGGGGAATACCCATTGAATAAATATCACTTCGTCCTTGCAGCAATAACGTTTCTTGAGCTTGTTTCCAATAATTCCAAAACCCCTGCCAATCTTTTGGAATAGAATCTGTTAAACCGATTTGTTGAATTAAATCTTTCCAATAGTGAATATGAAGGCTTTGCTGCATCAAAGGAACAGCATAGTAAGAACGATTCTTCGTGAGGTTGTTATAGAGAGAAGCAGACTGTAATGCCACCGGACTATAGAGTGATTTAACGGATTCAATCACAGGTGAAACATCGGCTAATTTTCCCATTTTTGCCCAAAGCGGAGTCAGAGTATATTCAGCTCGTTCAGAAAACAAAATATCGGGAGGATTACCATTTTCTACTGCTTGAATGGCTTTACTTATAGTTTCATCTTCACTGAAGAATATCAATTCTACTGAATTGTTAGTTTTCTTTTTCCAGTCGGCAACTATTTGTTCTAGGGCTTCATCTTGCTGGGGATAATAGCCGCGATTCCACCAAATTGTTAAGGAAGAATCGTGCGGGTCTAGCGAAGTAACTGTGGGCTGAATTTGTCCACTACAGGTTGATAAAAGCAGACTGAATACAAATAGGAAAATCAAGATTAATTTCTGCTTCATCATTTTTCTCCTGCTTTCAATCGTTCCCATTGCTCAAAAATCATTTTTATTCGTTGAATTACTTCATCGGCTGCTGCTTCTGATGAGACTCCTTCAACGACGATTTTTTCTAACGCCTGACCCCAAAGATTTTCTGCAAAAATTTGAGCATAAGCCGGATACAATAGAGAATTTAGAGGTCGAGTAGAAGCAAATTGTTGACGATCAACCGAAATATGCGGATCATCTGAATTATTCCAAAATGGATCAGAAAGCAATTCCGGCATCACTGGAAAATAACGTCCTGCGGACTGTTTAAGATATTGATTTAAAATTGTAGGTTGAGCTAAAAAAGATAGAAAACTTTGAGCGGCTTTTTGATGCGCTGAAGCCGTAAAACTCAAGACTTGTTTAACGGAAACGAGGTATTGAGGAAGATTACCATCGGGGTTATTGGGAAACTCTAAAGTCTCAATTTTATCCCGATAAACTTGTTCATCGGAACGTTGAGAAGCGGGTATAGAAAGGGTTGGGTTCAATGTCATCACCAGTCGGCGATTGAGAAAATTAACGTTATTATCAGCCGGAAGCCAATCAACCGAATCGACGGGAATATATCCCTGTTTGTAGAAGTCGGCAAACCACTCTAAGACTTCAATTATACCTTGGCGAACTTGAGGATTTTCGACTTGTAATTGAGCCTTTTCATCCAATAAATTTATCCCATAAGCGGCTAAAATCTGTTCAAATTCATAAAAAGTATCGTTCGCTTCAGACGACAGCGTTAAACCAATTCCATAAATATCTTCTTTTCCCTGTTGTCTTAGTTTATCCTGAACTTGTTGCCAAAATTCCCAAAAATCATCCCATTCTTTTGGGATATCACTATCTGTAAATCCCGCCTCATTTAACAAATCTCGCCAGTAGTGAATATGTAGGGTTTGTTGATGAATTGGAACGGCATAATACCCTTGTTGACGAGTAAGAGTATTGTACAAATAAGCGGAACGAGTCGCACTCGAACTGTAGCGCTCTTGCATGGGTTCAACGACTTCTGAAACTTCTGCGACTTTCCCGAACCAAGCCATCAGGGGATTGAGTGCAAATTCTGCTTTTTGATTGTAAACGATATCGGGTGGATTGTCAGCCTTAATTGCGGCTTGGGTTTGTTGAAGATTAACGTCTTCGGCTGAAAATGTCAGTTCAGCTTTGAAACCACTTTCATTCTCCCATTGACGAACGATTTGCTGAATGGCTTCATCTTCTTGGGGATAATATCCGTTTGTCCACGAAATTTTGACCGATGTATTATTATCTGTAAAAGTTTGTACAGAAATGTCAGGTTTTGACTGGGTACAAGTCACCAAAACCCAACTCAGAAAAAACAACACAACAGGAGTTAGTTTGCTCATTCGGGAAATAGGTCTTTATCGCGAGGGTTTAACATCACTTTTCTGTTATAACTCACCGACGCGCACTAGGGTCAGAAACCGGGTTTATGGCAATTTACCTTAGCTGAAAACCTATATTTTTCGTTATCGAACCCGGTTTCTCAGATCTGTTGAGAATGGTGCAATATCTCAGTTATAACCTTCTATTCTCAATTTTTAAGGGCTGATCTTTTGTTAAAAATTCTGTTGAGAATAATCGCAATTAAACTTAAAATTAATAATACTGGAGTCAGCCAATCTCCCCAACGAACATATAATGTTTGAGTTGCTCGGGGTTGAATGGTCGCGATATGAAGTTCATAGGTATCTATTCCTGATATCCACAGGGTTTTTCCATGAGGATCAACTTCCGCAGAATAACCTGTATTGGTCGCTCTGACGGTCCAACGATCCGTTTCTATGGCTCGCATGACGTCTTGCGCGTGGTGTTGAGCGAGCATTCCTGCTGAATAATGGGAGTCATTAGAAGCGGTTAAAATAAATTTTCCTCCCGTTTTTGCTTGACGGCGAAAATGTCGCGCAAAAGTCGAATCATAACAAATTCCGACAATGGCTTGACCGAATGGAGTCTTAAATTGTTGATCGGGTTTCCCTTTAACGAGATGTGCATCTAAAGGGGATAATCGATTAATAAATTGACCTAAAATCGATTCAAAAGGAATAAATTCTCCTAAAGGAACCAGATTCACTTTATCATATTGACTGATCAGTTTTCCCTCCCCATCTACGGTAAACAAACTATTACTGATGCGATTTCCCTCTTGACCATAACTTCCCACCCAAGCGACGACTTTTTTCTCTAAAATAGCTTGATAAAATGAACTTTGATTTCGAGCGGGAGATTTCCACAGAAATGGCAGTGCGGTTTCAGGAGTGAGTACCGCATCTACTCCTTGATCAGCAAGGGTTTTATATCCGGTTGTATAGCCTTGTAAGGCTTGACGCCATCCTTCAGAATAGAGTTTGATTTTGTTGGGAATATTGCCTTGAATAATGCCAATTTTTAAGGCGGTTTCTGGGTTAGATTCTAAGGGTTGAGAATAGAGATAAAACCCCAATAAATGAGCCAGGGAAAAACACAAAATGGGCAGTAAATAAATGGTTATTTTTGTTCGGGTTTCTATGCGGTTTTTTGAGGTGTTTAGCAGCCAAGCTTCTGCAATCAACCCATTAACAGCAATTAAAGCCGCCGTTACGGTATTTGGGCCAGAAATTTGGCTCAAATGAAGAATGACTAAATTCCCAAAACTTTGAGTGAGAGATAGAGATGACCACCAGAGAGAACCCTGACTCCAAAACCATTCTAAACTACACCAAAGGGCTGTTCCAATTAACACCCGAGTTAAAATTGAGCTAATATTTTGATTGGGAATTTTAGGGCTGACAATTGATAATATTTTAGCCCAAGTTAGGACTAATGCAACGCCCCAAAAGGTGATAAAAATCCAACAAAATAATGCAATTGCTAAACTCGCTAACCAAGGAACCCCTAACCAAGTCATGGGGTGAACTCCGGTGATCCAAAATAGAACCGTTCCGTGATAGCCAACTCCCCAAGCTATAGCAAAAGGTAAAACCGAATTTTTTGGAGATTTCGACTGAATAACCCTAACCCACAGTGGAACTAACGCCACCCATGCTAACAGCCAAAACCCTCTAGGTTCGGCGGCTAGCCCCATCAATACCCCGGCAATTAAAACCCATCCTAGCTGATAGTTTTGATGCCAATACTCTAATATTGATTCTGGATCAAGTAAATTTTTAAAACCTTTATTTTTGAGCATATTTTTATTTATTTTTTAATCTTACTTAAACATTTCTTTTGCATAAACGGGAGAAAATATTGCATATTCTGGCTGATTTTTGTTCGTATGTTTAACAGAATACATCAACTGATCCGCTTGTTCAATTAATCTATCGATGGACTCGGGAGGAGTTAAGCAAGTCACCACACCCATGCTAAACCCTACAAAACTCAGTTGTCCTTGGTTCAAGCTTAAGAGGTTTTGATAAACACGATTCAGAGCAGCTTGAGCTTCCTGAACGTTAGTATAGGGTAAAAGGATCGCAAATTCATCCCCCCCTAAACGGGCGACAATATCACTGGGACGAATTGAGTTATTAATAATATTTGAGATATCTTGTAAAAGCCGATCACCTCTGTTGTGTCCAAATTGATCGTTAACTCTTTTAAAGTGATCGATATCTAAATAAGCTAAAGTAATTGGATAATGATATCGTTGGGCGCGTTGAATCTCATTTTCTAGGGTTTCGATAAAAAAACTTCGGTTATAAGCGCCTGTTAATCCATCAAACCGAGCTAATCTTTTTTCTCTTTCGTAGGCTTTTTTCAAAGAGAAAAGTAAATAAATAAAAATTAAATAAAATGCAAATCTGACTCCACTATTCCAATAGGTAAATAGAGTAATTGTATCACTTTTAATATGAAGTTCAGCATGAATCCATAAAATAGTGCTAACTAGGGCTAATCCTAAACCACAGTATTTCCCTGAGAACCAAGTTGCTAAACTAATTGGAAGTAGATAGAAGATGGAGAAGTTAATATCGGCGCTAACTAAATAATCAATCCAACCAATTGTTAAAGCGAGAATCAGACTTAATCCAGCAATAATAATAAAAGATTGATGTTCTAAATAAGCAACAATTTTTTTTTGCATATCAGCCATAAAAGACTGTTCCCCCAGTCACTTTTGAGAAGTTTTAGGATAGATTAATTAATATTACATTGTTTTCCGCTAGTTTCAGAGAAAGTCTTCACTAAGTTAGAAATGGTTTCAGCGAGTTGGAAGTCTAGAGGCGTTAACCCCCCTTGATCGTGAGTGGTTAAGCTAATGGTTACTCTATTATAGGATACCAAAATATCAGGATGATGACCTAACGTTTCGGCGGGTTCTACTAAACAATTGATGAAATTAATCGACTCTATAAAGTTGTTAAAAGTATGAGTATAAATAATCGTTTGATTTTCCCGTTTCCAATCCGGTAATTTTGACAAAAGTTGAGTAATTTCTACCTCAGTTAAACGTCTGCGATCATCGGTTTGACTGTGTTGAACCAATACAAAAGGATTCTCTGTTCCCGATAAAGATTGATGAGTGATCAGGCTAATTGCGAGGATTGATATAATTTCCATAGTCCCAAATACTGGAATTCAGAATAGGGAATTGATTGTTAATTCCCCATTCCAAATCGTTTGATTTATTCTTCTGAATCTCCGGCTTCGACTGAGGTTTCGACTTCAGTTTCGGTTTCGACTTCGACTTCTTTTTCTGAAGGGGGTACAATCGCAACAGCCGCGATCGCATCTTCATCATCGAGGCGTTGAACTCGCACTCCCGTTGCACTCCGAGATTGATTCGGAATGGCATTAACAGCCTGACGAATAATAATTCCTCGACTGGTAATTAACATCAACTCATCGTTTTCATTAACGACTTGTAAGCCAACAACTTCATCACTGGCTAAATGTTGTTTAAACTTAGTCGCAATGATGCCTTTTCCAGCGCGATTTTGTAGGCGGAATTGAGACACAGGAACTCGTTTTCCATATCCACCTGCGGTAATCACCATAATCGCCAGTTCTTGGTTATTTTCAACGGTGATTTCTTCGGCTTCTGTTTCCAACAATGCCTCGTCTTCTATCTCCGTTTCTTCACTGTCCAATTGGGCAATACTTGAAACAATCGTACTGGGTAAAATATCCATGCTAATCAGTTCATCTTTTTTACCCAACTTCATTGATTTTACGCCTCTTGTTGCTCGTCCTAAAGGGCGTAATTGTTTATGATCGGTTCTAAAGTGAATTGCCATCCCCAGACGGGAACCGATGATAATACTATCATCAACTTTTGCCAGTCTAACCCAGCGTAATTCGTCGCCTTCTCCCAAAGAAATGGCAATTAATCCATTCGCCCGAATATTACTAAACGCAGATAATTCAGTTTTTTTGATGTAGCCACCTGTGGTTAACATCACTAAATAATCGTTATCTGTAAATTCACTCACAGCGACAATCGACGTGATCCGTTCCTGTTTAGGAATGGGCAACATTTGGACGATGGGAACGCCTCGGGCGGTGCGGGAAGCAACAGGAATTTGATAGGCTTTGAGACAGTAAACCACACCGCGATCGCTAAAGAACAAAATGCTATCGTGATCACAACAACTCAAGAAGTGATCGATGCCATCATCTTCTTTCATTTTGGCGCCCGATTTTCCACGAGTTGCCCGATTTTGAGCGTCGAAGGTGTTAACAGGCATTCGTTTGATATAACCCTGTTCTGTTAACAGAATAATGGCTTTTTCATTGGCAATTAAATCTGTATCTTCGAGTTCTCCGTCGCTGTGTTCAATTTCCGTTCTACGGGGTGAACCGTGACGCTCTTTGAGTTCAAGGGCTTCGTTTTCAATGATTTCTAGAATTCGTTCTCGACGCGCTAAAATATCTTGCAAATCGGCAATGACATTTTGCAGTTCGTCATGTTCGGCTTGAATTTTGTTCGCTTCTAATGCTGTTAAACGCCGCAATTGCATTTGTAAAATCGCATCGGCTTGAACTTCTGAAAGTTCAAATCCTTCAATCAGTTCTTGTTTGGCAGTGGGTGTATCAGCCGCATGACGAATTAAGCTGATAATCCCGTCTAAATTCTCGAGGGCAATTAACAATCCTTGCAAAAGATGATCGCGTTCTTCGGCTTTTCTGAGTTCATATTCGGTGCGTCGCCGAATGGTTTCTACTCGGAATTCTAGGAAAACTTCTAGATATCGCTTCAGGGTTAGGCGTTCGGGTCTACTATTAACTAACGCCAACATATTCGCCCCAAAATTGGTTTGTAGAGGCGTTTGTTTGTAGAGGTTGTTGAGGACAACACGGGGGTAAGCATCCCGTCTTAATTCCACAACAATTCGCATTCCTTGGCGATCGCTTTCATCCCGAATATCAGAAATCCCATCAATGCGTTTATCATTAACCATTTCAGCGATTTTTTCAATCAGCGCCGCTTTGTTGGTTTGATAGGGAAGTTCGGTGATAATAATCGCTTCTTTGTCGGGACGTCCTCGTTGTTGGAGGGTTTCAATTTGGGCGACACCCCGCATGGTGATTGAACCCTGGCCTGTTGTATAGGCTTCACGAATTCCCGATCGGCCCAAAATCTTCGCCCCGGTGGGAAAATCAGGCCCTGGAATGTATTTCATCAGTTCGAGATCGGTGATTTCGGGATTATAAATCATCGCGATCAACCCGTCTACGAGTTCACCTAAGTTGTGGGGGGGTACGTTGGTCGCCATCCCCACTGCAATTCCCGATGAACCGTTGAGTAACAGTTGCGGGATGCGGGCGGGTAAAACCAGGGGTTCTTGCTGTGATCCGTCGAAGTTATCGCCATAATTAACGGTTTCTGCATCGATATCGCGCAGCATCGCATCAAACGTCAGCGACTGGAGGCGACATTCGGTGTATCGCATCGCCGCCGGGGGGTCGTTATCGATCGAACCGAAGTTTCCGTGACCTTCAATTAAAGGCGATCGCATCGAAAAATTCTGCGCCATTCTCACCAGCGCATCATAAACGGCGCCATCTCCGTGCGGGTGATATTTACCCAAGACTTCCCCAACCACACGGGCGCACTTCCGAAAGGGGCGATCGGGCATTAAACCCAACTCGTGCATGGCGTAGAGAATGCGACGATGCACAGGCTTGAAACCATCCCGCGCATCTGGCAAAGCCCGACCTACAATCACGCTCATGGCGTATTCTAGATAGGATTGTTGCATTTCTTCACGCAGATCTCGGGGAACTATGCGCTCCTCTGAAGTGCTCATAGGATAAAAAACTCCGTTAATATTCTCAATTCAGTGGTTTTGAATTCTCAAAAATTTGATAAAGTTTGTTGATCTTCCTATCCTTTTCAAATTCAATTCACGATCCTCTAAAATTATACCATAAAATTGTTAAAGATGACCGCTTAAATGAGCGGATATTCACACCTATTGACACCAGACAAATGATAACAGTTATTTACTCCGATCAATTCCTCGAACACAAAACAGGTTTGCTTCACCCGGAACGCCCGGAACGTCTGAGTGCCATTGTCAAGGCCCTGAAAACGACACCTTGGGCGGCACAAATTCACTGGCAGTTACCGACCCCTGTAACTGACTTCCAAACCACCCTAAAGCCCTTGCTAGAAGCCGTTCACACCGTTGATCATATTCGACGAGTCCAGGCGATCTCAGCCAATGGTGGGGGGTATCTCGATGGCGACACCCCGATTTCGGCGGAAAGTTACGAGGTGGCTTTATTGGCTGTGAATGCTTGGTTAGACGGGATTAACTCCGTTTTGCAGAAGAACCAACCCGCTTTTGTTCTGGCCCGTCCACCTGGACATCACGCCGAAGCGAATCGAGGGATGGGATTTTGTTTGTTTTCTAATGCCGCAATTGCCGCTTATTATGCCCTACAACAACCGGGAATTAACAAAGTCGCCATTCTCGATTGGGATGTACATCATGGTAACGGAACTCAAGCGATTATTGAAAAGAATCCGGCGATCGCTTATTGTTCTTTACATCAATCTCCCTGCTATCCAGGAACCGGTTTTGAACAAGAACAGGGGGCTTACAATAATGTTTTAAATATCCCGATGTCACCGGGAAGCACAATTGCTTTATACAAGGGCGCATTTGAACAGAAAGTGATGCCATTTTTGCAAAGTTTTCAGCCGGATTTATTAATTGTCAGTGCCGGTTATGATGCCAACCAGGATGATCCGTTGGCTAGTATTTCTTTGCATCCAGAAGACTATGGATTATTCACCCAATATTGTCTACAAATAACATCTAAAATTTTATTTGGACTAGAAGGCGGTTATGATCTAGTCAGTTTAGCCCAGTCCGTTGTGGCAACGATTGCATCCTGTTTGGTTTAAAAAATCATCGCTTATCAACCCGGTTTGTTTGGGGATCAGTGATCTTGAGAAACCGGGTTTTTGTTGGGCTTAAGAAAATATTAAACTCAAAAACCAAACTGAAAACTTGACCCCAAGAGTGATCGCTAGACTGAGAAGGTGATTTGAGGATCAATTTCTACCTTTTGATAGTGAACATTGAGAGAAAACGATCCGTCATAATAGAGAGATACTGTTACCGTGAGGTTTTGCTTAGTGAAACATCAAAGTCCAACACCGAAAAAAAATACCACGCCGATCAATGAGGATATCCGTTTTAAGGAAGTGATGATCATTGATGAGGATGGTACTAATTTAGGAACAATGCCTTCCCGAGAAGCCCTTTCCATCGCCCAAGAGAAAGACCTTGATCTCGTATTAGTCAGTGATACAGCCACACCTCCAGTCTGTCGAATTCTTGACTACGGCAAATACAAATATCAACAGTTAAAAAGCAAAGACAATCGCCGTCAGTCGAGTAAAAGTCAACTCAAAGAATTAAAGATGCGCTACAAAATAGAAGAACATGATTATGCAGTGCGCGTCAACCATGCGAAGCGATTCTTGACATCAGGAAACTCAGTGAAAGCTACCGTTACACTCCGAGGACGAGAAAACTTACATGGTGATTTGGCCAAAGATTTATTAGATCGCATGGCGACCGATCTCGAAGAATTTGCCCAAATTCAACAATCTCCGAAGCGAGAAGGGGGTCGTATCACGATGTTGTTGGCACCCAAAAAATCCTAATGGCTATGGATCGCAAATAGCATTCAACGGTGTGATTAAATCAAGTGCGAGTCTCCTCTGATTTAAGATCAAAAATAAGTTCCCTCTCTACTCGCAGGAGAGGGGGTTAGGTCAAACATTTTGACGGCGACTCAGAAATCGGTCTAAAAATCCGCTAAAATGTCTATTATTAATTCTATCCAATTCTTACATCTGGGAAATTGTATTCCACTTATTTACTGGTCTCTCATGGAAGCCATGACCCTCGACCGCAGCAAGCCTTAAAACAGCTAGCAGATCGGTTGAAAAATCGAATTAACCTTCGATTATTACCCAGTTCACCTTCTCCGGTCTTGGCAACCGCTACTTTAGAATGTTCTCCTGTTCCTTTACATGAACAAATTAAACAGTATGCAGAATATACCCGAAATTTGGGATTAAATCAACTGGAAATTTTACCGTTATTTCTACTTCCCGGAGTTCATGTCAAAGAAGATATTCCTCAAGAAGTTGCGATCGCCCAAGAAGCACTCGGACGGGCGGTGAGTTTAAAAATTAAACCCTATTTGGGATATCAACTATCTCGTTTAGCAACAAAACTCACCTATCAAATGACTTCTATTCCTTGTGAAGTTTGGATTTTACTCAGTCATGGAAGTCGCCGTCCTCTAGGAAATCAACCCGTTGAAGAATTAGCGAGTCAATTAGGGGCTATTCCGGCTTATTGGTCAATTTCTCCGAGTTTAGAATCGCAAATTGAAGCATTAGTAAAAACCGGATATAAAAACATTGGCATTTTGCCTTATTTTATCTTTGCCGGAGGAATAACTGATGCGATCGCTCGTTTGAGTGAAGAATTAGCCGAAAAATACCAGAGCGTTACATTTCGTGTTGCTGAACCCTTGGGAGTGAATGATACCTTAGTTGATTTAGTCGTTGATATTTTGATGGAGAATTGACGGATAAACCTTAAGTCTCAGTTATTCAGTCAACCGTTAGAGATTCAGCTTTTGGCCTGACTGAACTTTTCTTTCCTTTCAATAAATAAGTCGTCATTTCTCCCTTGCCTTTGACTAAAATTGCACCGCGTTTTTCAAACAAAAACTCATCTTTGATAGAATTATAGGTGGTTTCCGTGACTTGAATTTCATTGGCGATCCCATGAGATTCCATGCGACTGGCAATATTAACCGTATCTCCCCAGAGATCATAAATAAACTTTTTCATCCCAATAACACCCGCGACAACAGGGCCAATAGCGATTCCAATTCGCATCTGAAATGTTTGTCCGGTTTCTGCGTTAAACTCTCTGATAGTCTGCTGCATATCTAACGCCATATTAGCAATAGCTTGAGCATAATTTTCTTGCGGAACAGGTAATCCCGCAACCACCATATAGGCATCACCAATGGTTTTTATTTTCTCCAGATTATGTTTATCAGCTAAATGATCAAAACGCGAAAAAATTTTACCGAGAAGTTGTACCAATTCAGCCGGAGGCATTTTTCCTGACAATTCAGTAAATCCAACAATATCACCAAATAAAACCCCCGCATTGCTAAAATTATCAGCAATAGTCACAGGTTTTTCTTTTAAACGTTCGGCAATCGGAACAGGTAAAATATTAAGTAATAACGTTTCAGAGCGCTCCTGTTCAAATTGTAGTTGTTCGTAAGCTGCTTGTAAAGCACGACGAGAATTAAACTCAGCCCGAGCTAAACGATCATACAAATAAACCGAAAGATTGCTAATCAAACAAATCCAGAAAAAATAAAGGAATAAAAAATCGGCAGTCATCCAAGCACTGGGAAATTGAACCTCTAAATTGAGCAAGATTTGTGTCCCCAAATAATAGGCAAAAGTTCCGACTTGACCGATTAAATGAAGTGGCCAACAAAAGGGGATTAAAGTTGCTAAAGAAAAAAACGTTAACGGCCATTCAATAATTGCAGGTTGAGAAAGTCCTTGTAATGTTGCTCTAATTTGGGGACTGAGGGTAATTAACCAAGTCAATAATAAAAAAATAAAACCCGGATAACGAACACCAATTGCTGTCCGCAGTAACAATAAACCCACAAATAAACCGAGTTCAACACTCAGTTGAGTCAGTAGCCAACCGAGTTTAAAATGTTCTGGATGAAACAGTAAATTGTTAACCTGAGATAGCATAAACGTCAGATAGGAAATAAAGGCGAGTCCCACTCCTAAACTCAGTCGTTGATGAATAAAACGATGTCGCCAAACTTCGTAGTTGGGGGCTGATCTTATGTCGGGACTCTCAAAAAGTGCTGTGAGTCGCCTATTGATAAAATCACTGAACCCCTGATCACCCTTTAACCTTTCCATGATGGCTCACCTTAGTTGTACTTGAAAGTTAAAATGGTTTAGCCTCGTTAGTCAATCTAATGTCAAAGTTTAAGGTACAATACTCTAATATTTAGTCCTCATACACCCATGATCAACTGGATTAGCCAATAAGTTCCTCAGTCTTGTTCATCTTTATATTGTGAATGATACTGTGAAAATTTGCAAGAGTCTAAGTACATTTGATCAGAAAGATTATATTGAAAAGGTAAAATTGTGATGAATGATAATCCTCGCCAATTGGCATTTTTAACACTCCGAGACGTCGAACGGCGGGGAATGTATGCTGATATCGCATTGGATCAAAGGTTGCGTCAAACTGATTTGAATGGAGTTAACCGACGCCTAACAACGGAATTAGTTTATGGTTGTGTGAGAAGACGGCGCTCCCTCGATGCGTTGATTGATCAATTCGCTCAAAAAAAATCTCACCAACAACCACCAGATCTGCGAACTATTTTACATTTAGGATTTTATCAATTATGCTATCTCAGTCAAATTCCAGCTTCGGCTGCGGTGAATACAACCGTTGAACTTGCTAAAAGTAACGGCTTTTCGGGACTGGGTGGATTTGTGAATGGGATTTTGAGAGCCTATTTACGCCAACAAGAACAGCTTGGCAATCCTAAAATTTTTATTCAAGAAGATCCCAATTTAATTAAAAATTTGGGCGAATTTTACAGTTTTCCCGATTGGATTATTGAATATTGGCTGAATCAGTTAGGTTTAGAAGAAACCGAAAAACTAGGTCAATGGTTTAATCAATCTCCGACTATTGATTTAAGAATTAACCCCTTAAAAACCACAATCGAAACTGTTGAAACAGAACTGAAATTAGCCGGAATAAACCTTAGCAGAATCCCTCATTTACCCCAAGCGTTAAGACTATTCGGAAGTGTCGGAGAAATTCATAAACTACCCGGTTATCCACAGGGATGGTGGAGCGTTCAAGACAGTAGCGCTCAATGGGTGAGCCATCTTCTTGATCCTCAACCCGGAGAAACCATTATTGATGCTTGTGCGGCTCCCGGCGGAAAAACAACTCATCTTGCAGAATTAATGCAGGATACAGGTACAATATTAGCTTGCGATCGCGCTAAATCTCGATTGAAAAAAGTTCAGCAAAATCGAGAACGTTTACAACTCAAATCTATTCAAATTCAAGCGGGTGATATTCGGGAGTTTTCCCAGTATAATAATAGTGCAGATCGAGTTTTATTAGATGCGCCTTGCTCCGGCTTAGGAACCTTACATCGTCGTGCTGATGCCCGTTGGCGACATACACCCGAAAACATAGAAGAACTCTCCCAACTGCAAGCTGAACTGTTAGAAAAAACAGCAAACTTTGTTAAACCCGGAGGGTATTTAGTTTATGCAACTTGTACAATACATCCCCAAGAAAATGAGCAAATTGTTGAAGCCTTTTTAACTCATCATTCAAATTGGAAAATTGATTTACCCGATATTCCTTTAGATGACGTTCTGACTTCAGAAGGATACCTGAAAGTTTGGCCCCATCGACAAAATATGGATGGTTTCTTTATCGTTCGACTCAAACGAATATAATATTTTTTGAGTTTTACTATAGATTTGAACCTAATGCCAGTAAACAAAGTCTAAAAGAAAATTTGCAATTCTAGCCGACTCTATCCCAAGATAGAGTTCAAATATTTTTGACTCAATTAACTTGACATTTCTTTATATTTTGTGAACAATCTTAATTATAGGTTTGATAAAACTTTACAAAAAGCTTGGAGTTGCCATGAAAATTTTTGATTTTTCTAATCGTTTCCAGCGAGCTACTCTAGTCGCTATCATCGCAGGAACTAGCCTGATGGCTGTACCAGAAATCACCAACGCAGGCGGTGGCCCCAGTCGTGAGGCAACTCAAAGCCAGGGACAGACTCAAGCCGCAGCCGGAGATATCGTGGAAACTGCGACCAGTGCAGGTCAGTTCACCATTTTGGCAAAAGCGCTACAAGCCGCAGGTTTAGTGGATGTACTCAAAGGAGATGGGCCGTTTACCGTGTTTGCACCGACGGATGCAGCTTTTCAGGCTTTACCAGCAGGCACCTTAGAAGAACTACTCCGGCCTGAAAACAAAGATAAATTAGCTGCTATTTTGACCTATCATGTTGTTCCGGGTCGAGTCACCTCAACTCAACTCCAATCAGGACAAGTGAAAACGGTTCAAGGAAGTTCAGTTACCGTCAACCTTGATTCCGGTGTGATGGTTGATGAAGCTAAAGTCATTAAAGCAGATGTTCCAGCCAGCAATGGTGTAATTCATGTGATTGATAAGGTGATTTTACCCAAATAGTTTGAGTTCAGATCAGAGGTGTAAAATCCGTTTAAAACCCCGTAAAGCTAGGAATAGCAACGGGGTTTTCTGATCACAGAAGAGCAAATCTTGTTCGACTCAATCCGAGTAGACCTCGCCACAATTGCGATCTGGAGTGCCGCTCTATTTGCTTTGGTAAATTTCGAGACAAAATTTGACGATAGCCCTCACAAATGATTTCTGAGAAATCCCCACACCGAATAAAACCTCTGAAACGATTTACCCTAGAGCCTTCTAAGAATAGATATTTTACAGAAACCCAATCGAATTGCCATATCTGTCGTCTATTACTCAACAAGATAGCAACCGATTAAGTTATTAATAGGAGTAGGTTTTTTTGAGAACAGAATGTCAAGTCGATTCTGGGTGCGGAGATGACAGAAAAGAAACTTAAGTATTTGGTATCGAGTCTAAAACTGATGTAAGGGTAACGAGTGAGTCTATGAGTTTGAGTTTTTGCATGATTGTGAAAAATGAAGAGCAGAACCTCTCGCGATGTCTCAAAAGTGTGAAAGATGTTGTTGATGAGATGGTAATACTGGATACAGGTTCAACGGACAGAACTGCGGAAATAGCTCAAGAATGGGGAGCGCAAGTTTATTATTTTGAATGGTGTGATGACTTTGCGATCGCTCGTAATACAGCCTTAAAATATGTCACAGGAGATTGGATTTTAGTGCTTGATGCGGATGAAATCTTAGCCTCCACGATTGTCCCTCAAATCAAGCAAGCGATCACCCGAGACGATTATTTAGCGATTAATCTCGTCAGACAAGAAATAGGAGCCGCTCAATCTCCTTATTCCTTAGTGTCGCGACTGTTTAGAAATCATCCCAAAATTCAGTTTGATCGTCCCTATCATGCTCTGATTGATGATAGTGTGAGTCGGATTTTAAAACAGGAATGTCGCTGGAAAATCGGATCTTTGGCAGATGTAGCGATTTTACATGAAGGATATCAAGCTTCGGCGATCGCTCGACGCAATAAACAAAAAATTGCCAAGCAAGTGATGGAAGGCTATCTGGCGCAACATCCAAGTGATCCCTACGTGGCGAGTAAGTTGGGAGGGTTGTATGTGGAAATGGGAGAGATTTCTCCAGGGATTCAGTTGTTGACAAAAGGACTCAAGCAACTGAGTCTGTATTCAAAGCATCAGCAACTAGAACCGAATGAAGCTTTACTGTATGAACTACACTATCATCTGGGAATTGCCCATCGGAAAAAACAAAATCTCACCGAAGCCAAACATCACTATCAAATTGCTCTAGACATAAATATTCTACCTCAACTCAAATTAGGTGCATACAATAATTTGGGCAATTTGTTAAAAGATACCGGACATTTGCAAGAAGCAAAAGCAGCTTATGAAACCACGTTGCAAATTGATCCCAACTTCGTGCAAGGACACTATAACTTAGGGATGACTTTCCGAGCGATGGGAGAATATCCACAAGCGATCGCCGCTTATCAAAAGGCGATTATACTTGATCCCAACTATGCTGAAGCCTATCAAAATCTGGGCGTTGCGCTTTTGAGTGCAGGTAAAGTGCTGAGTGGTTTAGAAGCGTTGAAAACAGCGATCGCCCTCCATGAAAAGAGCGATCCCAGCGAAGCCAAACGCCTGCGTCAAACTCTACAGCAGATGGGATTTAAGTTGTAATCGCGCAGACGGGGTGACAAGCCGCTTGAGAGTCAGGCGGGGGTATCGCGCATCCTAAAAACCCTGTTAAAGCCTAAGTCCTACTGATTTAGGGTTCTGTTCCCCAAATGTCAACAGAATACGGCATCATATAACAGTTTGATATAGTTGTCTCACGTCACAGAGGAGTTATGAAATATGGGAGATGCAAAACGGGTATCGGTGGGTATAGTTGGGGCTTCCGGCTACGGTGGCGTGCAGCTTGTGCGATTATTACAAGATCATCCTAATGTGGAAATTGTCTATTTAGGGGGAGATAGCAGCGCAGGAAAGCCTTTTTATACGTTGTATCCTCATTTAAGTCACTGCATTGATTTGATGATTGAGCCGATTGACATTGATAAAATAGCATCTCAATGTCAGGTGGTGTTTTTATCTCTGCCGAATGGCTTGGCGTGTAAAATGGCACCTCAACTGTTGGAGAAAGGATGCAAAGTTCTTGATCTTTCCGCAGACTATCGATTTTTTAATCTGGAAACCTATAAAAAATGGTACGGTAGCGAACGAGAGGATAAAGCGATCGCTTCGACAGCCGTTTATGGTTTACCTGAACTTTATCGCGATCGCATTTCTCAAGCCCAACTCATCGGTTGTCCAGGTTGTTATGTGACGGCGAGTTTATTGGCATTATCTCCTTTATTAAAGCAGGGATTAATTGCAACCGATAGTGCGATTGTTGATGCTAAATCTGGAACTTCTGGCGGCGGACGTCAGGCGAAAACGAATCTTTTACACGCAGAAGCCGATAATGCAATTTCAGCTTATGGCGTAGCCGGACATCACCGCCATACCCCAGAAATTGAACAAATTTGTAGTGATCTTGCCGGACATGATGTTAAAGTTCAGTTTACCCCTCATTTAATCCCGATGGCGCGTGGAATTTTAGCAACAGTTTATGCAACGCTGCGAGATCCGGGATTAGTACGGGAAGATTTAATTACTATCTATACCGCTTTTTATCGGAATGCTCCTTGGGTGAAAGTGTTACCCGGTGGAACTTATCCTCAAACGAAATGGGCGTGCGGAACCAATCTTTGTTATCTGGGTGTGGAAGTTGATCAACGGACAAATCGAGTGATCGTCATGTCGGTGATTGATAATTTAATTAAAGGTCAAGCCGGACAAGGTGTACAATGTCTCAATTTAATGATGGGTTGGGATGAAATGTTAGGACTGCCCAAATTGAGTTTTTATCCTTAATTGGTGTATCTTTATTTTTGATCACTCACTCAACCGTTACTGCAATTTCCCTCAAACAATTAACCGTTTATAACCGTTTACTCCAAGCGGGAGAGATCTGTAGAGACCCGCGTTTGCTGGTCTCTGCTGTATTGAGGCTCAAAGCTGATATGTTGGTTTTCTATCTATTGGGATTGATCATGCCCTTAGCGGGTCTTATACTAACCCCTGCTGACTCTGCCGAGGCTAACGACTTATTTATCCGAGACGATACTCAGGATAACAATATCTGTCCGCCTGGGGTTCTGTCTCGTTTAAAACGTCATCGCATTCAGTCGGGTGAAACTTTAGAAAGCATTGCCCGTCAATACAACCTGATTCCGGCGACTCTACTGGGGATCAATCCGATTTTGCGATCGCAACAGATCCCCGTCGGACAGGAAATTGTTATTCCCCCCTACAATGGGATTCGTGTGGAAATTCCCGCCGGAAGCACCTTACAGGAGATTGCTCAAGCTTACAATGCTCAGGCGGATGTGATTTTTGAAGCGAATGGCTGTCAACCTCAACCCCAGGTGGTGTTTATTCCGGGGGTGAACTGGACTCCGGGTGGCCCGGTTGCTCCGGCGATCTCTGTTTTGTCGGGTTATCCCCTACCGACAACCGCTTCGGTACAAATGGGTTACGGTTGGCAACTCCATCCTACTATGGGTCGGGTGGTTTTTCATAGCGGGGTCGATTTGAATGCGAATATTGGTACGCCTGTGCTAGCCGTTGGTGAGGGTGTGGTTGCCTTTGCTGGATCAAGAAGCGGTTATGGTAATTTAGTGGTGGTGAATCATCAATCGGGGAAACAAACCCGTTATGCTCATTTATCTGAGATTTCGGTTCAAACGGGTCAGAAAGTTTCATCAGGAGAAACACTCGGAAAGGTGGGTATGAGTGGAGAACCCGATAGCGATCAACCTCATCTGCATTTTGAAATTCGTTATAACTCAGAATTGGGTTGGGTGGCTGAAGATCCGAACCCCTATTTTTCCACCGCCACAACCCCAAATATCAGTTATCAGTGAACCAGTAGGGGTAATTGATCAATTACCCCTAACCGTCACTAAAAGAAGTTGAAATAGTCAGCATTCAGATCAAGGGCAGAATTTCCTTCGACGACGGCGATCAGTTCTTTTGAACCATCAAAATCTTCAAAAATGATTGCGGTTCCTTCCGGTAAATTCACAGAACTCGGGGTTTCTAAGTCCTGAGAATTAACTAACTCATAAGATGTCGCATTCCCGACTAATTGAATGGTATCTTCTTGAGAATTGAAATCTTGAATTAATGTATAACCTTTACCGCGACCACTCACGCCTGTTAGGGTATCCTCGCCGCGATCGCCTAATATTAAATCGCTGCCTGTACCGCCTGTAAGTTGATCATTACCTTGACCGCCATAGACTTGATCATCACCGCGATCGCCATAAACGATATCGTCATCTGAATTGCCATATAAAATATCAACACCTGCTCCACCATAGACGGTATCAATACCCCGATCTCCGAATATTGTATCATCTCCAGAGTCTCCAATCAAGATATCATTATTTTGACCTGCAAATAGCAAATCATCCCCAAATTCTCCATTGAGGAAGTCATCGCCACTAAAACTCGATAGGGTGTCATTTCCCCGACGACCATATATGACATCATTATCGGTTGTACCGAGTATTTCATCGGCTCGAGATGTACCTTCTTGGGTAGGAGGGGGCGTTAATAATAACACATTGATTTGATCGCCATTGTTCCGCAGAGCAAAAGTATCCGCATCTGCTCCTCCTAAAAGGCTATCAATTTCTTCGGTAAAAATTTCGGGCGTTTGATTTGACATGAGGCTTTAAGGGTATACAGCTAGAATGTTTGTTCAGTTCTGTTGATCGAACTTCAGGATTGTTTTTAACACGTTTTTTAGAGTTTGTTTGATAAAAAAATTATAAAATTTATCAACCTGTTGATTTGATCAAAGTCTCTCGATTGTCTGTTGGGGAATTTTTTTGCTAATTTTAACGGATTTCGTTGCTTGCTGCTTGTAATACCTCTAGGGTAGCCGCTTCAAAAACCCATTCTAAATTTCTCGTATTGATGGCTTTGATCAAGATGATATCTTCTGGTGATAAACTGGGAAGGTTAATCTGAGTAGACCAAGAGAAGGTCTGATCCGCAGAAGAATTCTGCTCGGGTTTTACTTGTTTAATGAATTCACCATTGATTGAGATTAAAATCGCTTCGATTTGACTATTGGGGTTAATTTCTGATACCCATCCCCGGATGTGAAGTTCTCCTTCGGTGGTTAAATGAATCTGTTCTAAACGTCCGAAAGGATGATGACTAAAGTTTAATTGATTAAAATCGGGAAGCGGAGATTTTGCGACAATATATAAATCCTGATAGCGACAAATGCCTTGAGGAATGCGTTCACAAATGGCTTTCCCTTCACTCATATTTTGAACGGTTTGACGCACAAATTCTTCCCCGACGTAAGAGGTGCCGTATTCCTTCACATCAAGAGAGTGACTTTCGCTTTGGGGGATAAATAATATTTCATCTGATTTGATTTTTGACTCGGGCGGTAATAAATCTCGATCATGAACACTAAACAGCAAGATTCCCTCGGAAGAAATTAAGTGATAAAGTTTTTGCATCCAGAGGGTAAAGGTTTGTTCAGGGAGATGACTAAAAAATGAACAAGCTAAGATACAATCAAATTGTTGATTAACTGAATATTCAGCCGGACTAGCTGTTGAAACAATCCCGTTGACTCCAAACTGTTCTTGTTGAAACTTGACTGCATCCCGATAAATATCTGAGATCCAAACATTTTGAGGCGGTATTTCTTGAATCAAAAATCGGGTAAAACGTCCGTAGCCACTGGCAAAATCTAAAAAAGAGTTGAGGCGATTAAAACTGTGAAATTTCCACTGCACCACCTGACGAACTGCATCAAAAATTCGCCGACCATTAAAATAATATCTAATCCGAGCTTTTTCAGGGATTTTATGATTTTCTAAAGCAAACAAATACATCTCATCCTGTTCAGAGATCAGGGAGTTAAACTCAAGGGGGAATGGGGCTTGATCTTGGATGAAGGCTTGCAGAGGGGGATGAAGTTGATTAAAATCATTAGAGATCATCTGAAATTTTGTACCAACAGAAGAAAAATGTTAAAGTCAATCCTCAAAAAATTAATCTTGGGGGTTCCGAACGTTAATTATACTCCGGGGTTAACACCGATTAAATTGAAACCGCTCCCCAATAATGATATTGTATGGTGAGGTTGATTGCTCGTGAGCTAGCGGGCATCAGAACAGTATCAAAAAAGAGTTGTTATCAAACGGTCGGGAAGCTATGCGCGTATACGTACTACTGTTTAATGCAGGAACAGAGAACGAAGGAATTCATACCATCCAGATGGGCGATCGTAACACGGTGCTAATGTTTGAGGAAGAGGAGGATGCTACCCGCTTCGGTATCCTACTAGAAGCCCAAGATTTTCCGACTCCCAGTGTCGAAGCCATTGAGGATGAAGAAATTAAGGAGTTTTGTCGCAGTGTCAACTACGACTGGCAATTAGTTCGCTCAGGTGAGTTGGCCGTCCCCCCTGAGAATAACGTAGAACAGACGGAATGGCAACCCGAGTCAAATATCGATGAAAAGCCCTCTGAAAAGCCCTCTGAAAAGCCCGAGTCAGACACCGAATATTCTCAGGATGAACTTGACATGATTCGTCGTCGATTAGAAGGGTTATTATAAGAGATTGGGACGAGATTGTGATTCAATCAAAACACTGAAGAAAAACTGCTCTGTTAAAAATTTAAAGGTTTGAAAGGCGATTATATGAATGATTGGGAGACGCGAGGACATCTTTTAACTGAACAAATTAATGCCAATAGTCACAACTTAGATCAGTTGAGTTCTCTGGAGTTGGTAGACTTATTTAATCGAGAAGATATCCAGACTTTACTGGCGATCGCTCATTCCCGTGAAGGTCTAGCCCAAGCCATTGACATCATAGCAGAAGCGATGGGTCACGGTGGACGCTTATTTTATGTCGGAGCGGGGACTAGCGGGCGTTTAGGCGTGTTAGATGCGGCTGAATGTCCGCCCACCTTCTGCACGCCTCCCGAGTTGGTACAGGGCATTATCGCTGGGGGTGCAGCCGCTTTGCTGCGGAGTTCAGAAGACTTAGAAGATCGAAGCGAAGATGGTAAACAGGCGATCGCTTATCGAGAAATTACCGATCTTGATGTTGTTGTTGGAATTACAGCAGGGGGGACAACTCCCTATGTTCATGGGGCGTTAGAAGCGGCGCGTCAGCGAGGGGCGAAAACGATTTTTATCGCTTGTGTTCCCCAAGAACAGGTGAAAATTGAGGTTGATGTAGATATTCGTTTGTTGGTGGGGGCGGAAATTCTCGCAGGTTCAACTCGCTTAAAAGCGGGAACGGTGACAAAAATGGCGCTGAATATTCTCTCAACAGGCGTGATGGTTAAGTTGGGGAAAGTCTATGGAAACCGTATGATTGATGTAGCAGTAACGAACCAGAAATTACGCGATCGCGCTTTAAGAATTATCGGAGATTTAACCGGAATTAATCGAACGGAAGCGGGGGAATTATTAGATAAAAGTGGTAAGTCGGTTAAATTGGCTTTGTTGATGCACTGGACGGGTTTAGAAGCAGAAGACGGGGAAAAGTTGTTAACAAAATTTAAGGGAAATTTGCGAGAAGCGGTATTAAGTTGTAAGCCCGGATCATGATTTTAACGGTTGGGGAGAAGAGTATTGAAGGCGATTGAATTATTTGCGGGTATTGGTGGCTTTCGCTTGGGAATGGAAGCGGCTAATATTGAAACGGTTTGGGCGAATGATAGCAGTGAATTGAGTTGTCGAGTTTATCAAAGTAATTTTGGTGAAAGTTCGATTGTCTTAGGAGATATTACCCAAATTGATTGTTCAGACATTCCTCAACATGATCTTCTCACGGCTGGGTTTCCCTGTCAACCGTTCAGTCCTGCGGGAAAAAAACAGGGAATTCGAGATCAAGTTCGAGGAACATTATTTGAACGAATTGTTGAAATTATCGCCAGTAAACAACCCCAATATTTTTTACTGGAAAATGTCAAACGAATTTTAACAATGGAACAAGGCTATCATTTTCGGGTGATTTTAAAAGCCTTGGCTTCCTTAGATTATTTGATTGAATGGCGACTGATTAATCCTCTAAATTTTGGGATTCCTCAAAATCGCGATCGGGTGTTTATTATTGGAACAAAATCGACAACAAATAATCCTTTTCCGAATCTTGAAAACTCCCTAATTCTATTCACTCAAAACGATTGTGATGCTTTAGAAATGGGGGTTGAAAGGTTAGAAAAATGTCTTCAACCGATTGTTTTGGAACAACAAACTAAAAATAATAACTGGGGAATTGCTTACCAAAATCAAATCTATACTCAACAAATTCCTCCTTTGTATCACCAAAAACCCCCAAACAAACTCAAAGATATTCTTCAAGATGAACGAGAGATAGATATTCAGTTTTATTTTACCGCAGATACCCGAGAAAGAATCAAAAAAAGTACATCAGTTCATCGATATTGTAATGGAGTTGAGATTTTGTATAATCAGGATGGAGGCGCCCGTTTAGGGTATACAATTTTTGGAGTTAATGGGATAGCCTCTACTTTGACTGCATCGACATCTAGACATTATGAACGGTATCAGGTGGGAAATCAATTTCGACGGTTGACGAATATAGAGTATGCGAGATTAATGGGATTTCCTGATGATTGGTGTAGAGTGGCTAGAGTTTATGATCAATATAGGTTGTATGGAAACGCTGTAGTTCCAGTTTGTGTAGAATGGATTTGTCAAAGAATGGGTCAGCAAAATATTCAGTTAAACTCTAAAATAGGGGAACAACTCAAGCTACCCATTTAATTTTTTGACTAATACAATTATGAGAGTCCTTACTTTATCTCTTCTCAAAATAGAAGCGGGAAACTTTGTTCAAGAGTTAAGAAATAGAGAAAATGTTCAACTTTACGGTATTACAGATGGAAAAGCCGTAGGAACTTATGTTGAACAAATATTTAATCAATATTTAGGAATTAAATATTTATATACTCCCGGAAGTGCTGCTAGTGGAATTGATTTCCCTGAATTAGAAGTTGATTTGAAAGTAACCTCAATTCGCCAACCTCAATCTTCTTGTCCATTTAGAGATGCTAGCCAGAAAATCTATGGACTCGGCTATCATCTCCTGATTTTTGCTTATGAAAAACTTGACTTTCACGAATCTCGTACTGCGACTTTGAACTTTCAACACGCCATTTTTGTTGAAAAAGAACGAACGGGAGACTATCAAACAACATACGGTATAAGAGAGATTCTACGCCGTCAAGGTAACAAAGATGATATCATTGCTTTTTTAGAGGAACGTAACCTACCTTTAGATGAAATTGGACGTGAATTATTAGCAGATCGGATTATTACTCAACCTCCCGAACTTGGCTATCTAACGATTTCTAATGCTTTGCAATGGAGGTTACAGTATAGAAGGATCATTGATCAAGCACAGATTGGAATATCAGGAATTGAAAATCTGTTGACTGGAGGCTTGATGTAAGGTGGGGTTAGGTGGGCCAACAACATATAGCGATCGCGACTCATTGGGCGATCGCTAAATTTTAGAATTTATCAGGGATTGAAACGAACCCGTTTGGCTGGATCAGGCACAACTAAGGCTGTTATCATCATTGACATCCTCCCGACACCAACACATTCGTTTTTGGCGCGGGATTCCCAAACATCACTATTTGGGTTTCTGCTTCTTAGCACCTGGCTTAACAGATTTACTCCGTTCGGCTCTTATGGTCGCTCGACAGATTGACACTGCGAGTCCCGCAGCCAAAATATTTATACTGGCGTTGATATCTCGGTCGTGGTGAGAGTCACACTTAGGACAATCCCACTCTCGGATATTCAACGGCATTTCTTCTGCAATATACCCACAATTCGAGCATCGCTTTGAACTGGGAAACCAACGATCTATTTTGATTAATTCTCGTCCGTACCACGAGGCTTTATAGTCAAGTTGTCGGACAAGCTCTCCCCAATTGGCATCACTAATTGCTCTGGCTAATTTGTGATTTTTGACCATATTCTTTACTGCTAAATCCTCAACGACTATTCGGTGATTTTCACGAATGAGTTGAGTGGTTAGCTTATGGGTATGGTCCCGCCTGCAATCAGCAATTTTGGCGCTTATTTGAGCAACTTTAACTCTGGCTTTCTCTCGGTTTTTTGAGCCTTTGATTTTCCGGCTTAAAGACTTTTGAGCCCGTCTGAGTTTTTTGTATAGCTTGTCAAAATGCTTGGGATTGGAAACTTTAACCCCATCAGAAGCAGTAAACAAACTGCTAATCCCCAGATCGATTCCCACTTTTTTATCGACGGGTTTTAGTTTATGGTCAGTTGGATCATTAATCCTCAAAGAAACAAACCATCTCCCACTCGGATCTAATTTAACCGTGATGGTAGACGGGCTACATCCTTTTGGTAGTTGACGACTCCAACGGATGGGTAAAGGTTCAAAGCACTTGGCAATATAGACTTGACCTTCTTTAAACTTAAATGCAGCTTTGCTGAATTCGGCACTTCCACCGTTACGTTTCTTCTTGAAGCTTGGGTACTTTGTTCGACCCGCAAAGAAGTTACTGAAAGCAGTTTGTAAGTGCCTCAACCCTTGTTGAAGTGGGACTGAACTGACTTCATTTAAGAAGTCTAATTCCTCCTCTTTTTTCCACTCCGTTAGCATTGAAGACGTTTGAGAATAGCCTACTCGCTCTTGACGCTCATACCATGCTTGAGTGCGTGCCGCCAGTGCCTTGTTGTACACCAGTCTCACGCACCCCAATGTTCTCCTCAACAGGTTTTCCTGTTCGGGAGTTGGGTAAAAACGGTAGCGGTAAGCTTTTTCAACCATGTCTTACAGTTTAACGCAAAGCTCGTAAGTTGTTGGTCAGGTCGCGATTCCCGAACGTCGCCAACGCTGTTCGCTTATGGCGCGGGTCTTCTCACTTCATTAAGATAAAAAGACCAATGAGGGATAAAGCGATCGCCAAATTGAAGAAATGGCTTCAAATCAAAAATCAAAATCTAGGGTATTTTCCTAAATGTTTCCCACAAAGCTGGCAGGATTGCTAACATAACGATAAAATCCTGTGTGAGAATGTGAACTCTAATCTTGCTGTTTCTGATTTTGCTATGAACGACATAACGAATGATGCACAAGAAGTGTTGCCCCGTGAGGTTAGGGTTAACCAACTTCGCAATTTGATAGAAACCTTGCATATTGCTGATGAAATTGCCAGCAAGCGGTATTTGATCAGTAGTTCCGAACTCGCTGATCTGATGGATGTCAATGCAAGCGCTGTCACCAGTCGCGGTGATAACTGGGCTTGGCGGAATTGGGAAGTCTCCCGAGTTCGTCGCGAGGGAAATCAAATCCTTTGGCAATTAGAACGGGTAGACTAAACTCTCAAGCGTGTATTTAGCCTCGAAATTTTGGCTGAGTCTAAGATTAGGAAACCGGGTTCAGACTAAACCATGAACCTGTTCTCTGCTACCTTTAAATATTTGCTCTCTATCGGTTTATCTTGATCAATGATCTAAGATTCTATCCCAAAGTTACATCTAAAAACATCATGATCACAAAACCAATCATCACCCCAATGGTTGCCTCTTTTTCATGTCCGAGACTGTGAGACTCTGGGATAATCTCATCACTAATCACAAATAACATCGCACCCGCAGCAAACGCCATCGCCCAAGGTAAAATCGCTTGAGAAATGGAAACGACTCCTGCACCAATTAAGCCGCCAAGCGGTTCGACTAATCCGGTTAATAGAGCTACACTAAAAGCTGACCAGCGAGAGTATTTTTCACTTAATAAGGCGATCGCCACGACAAATCCTTCGGGGATATTTTGTAAGCCAATTCCAACGGCTAGGGCGATACCATTAGCAACATATTCGCCGCCAAACCCTACCCCAACCGCTAACCCTTCTGGGAAGTTGTGAATGGCGATCGCAATAACAAACAACCAAGTTCGTTTTAAATTCTGATAATTTCCTTCAGGGCCTTTGATAAAATGTTCATGGGGAAAATATTGATGACTACACCACAAAAATAAACCCCCGAGTAATATTCCGATGACGACGATTAAAGCTGAAAACGTATTACTATTTGTTTGTTGAGTAGCAGCTTCTAAACTAGGAATAACTAAGGAAAATGAAGTTGCGGCTAACATCACCCCCGCCCCAAACCCTAACATTGCCCCTTGAACTCGTTGACTAATTTTACGGATAACTAAAACCGGAATAGCACCGACACCTGTTCCCATTCCTGCGATAAAACTGCCTATTAATCCTAGATAAACAGTTGGAATGTCTTTGATAAAATCTAGCATAGAGATGTTAAAATTTCTGTATAAGTAAAATGCAATTCTAACTACAGTGTATCAGGATCAACGCCTAACTCCCGTAATCGAGCCGCTAATTTTTGATTGCGTTGTTGTTCCATTTCTAGTTGCTGTTCGGTGGCTTCTCGTTGCTGCTTTTCAATTTGGGCAGATTCTTCAGGAGTTGGAACTAACACCCCTTCTAAGCTGAAAAATCTTAATTTCTGTTCATAAACCCCTAAAAACAGTTTTAACTGTTCACTCCAAAACCATCCTTTATCGTTGGGTTTAATCGTTTGATATTGTCCTTTGACTAACTCAAATCCCTCAAATTCTAAACTATTGGGATCAAACCAAAAATATTCGAGTGTTCTAAAAATATCTTGATAAATTTGTTTTTTTGTTGTGCGATCGACTTGCGCCGTTGAATTCGATAATAGTTCGACAATAACATGAGGATATTTCCCTCCTTCTTCCCAAACCACCCAACTTTTCCGGGGTTTGCGTTCAGTATCTAAGACCACAAAAAAATCAGGCCCTCTAAAATATTCAGATTTTTTCTGATTTGGGCTATAATAGATTGTAAGATTTCCGGCTGCAAAATAGTCTTGTTTGTCTTTCCACAGCCAATCTAAACACTTCAGTAGTAGCAACAATTGTTGTAGATGTAAATAGCTTTCCAAAGGTGGCTCCTGACTTTCTAAATCTCCTGATGGATACTCAATATCTTCAAACTCAGGTGAGGGACGAAGCAAGTCTTCTGCGATAGTCATTGGATTAACTGATTGAATAGTGAGTTTTCCTCAATTTTATCGTTGAAGAATAGAATTGAGGAATTTTCTCATAAATTAAAAGGAGAGACGCTAAAAATAACGCCTCTACCTATCCTGATTAACCTAACGAACAGTCGAAGGTTGTTTGCTAAAAAGTGCTTCTCGAATTTGTTCAGAAATTTGAGAACTGGTTAAGCCTAAATCAACTTTAGACTCTTCAGGAGTCGCATGATCAACCAGCAGATCGGGAATACCAAAGCGCTTTAATGGAACCAAGATATTATTATCCATCAAGGCTTCAGCCACAGCCGAACCAAAACCCCCAATCACACAACCTTCTTCTAGAGTAACAACTTTACCAATCCGTTTTGCTAAAGGTAAAATTAACTCCGTATCTAAAGGTTTAACAAAACGGGCATTAATAACCGTTGATTCTATGCCATGTTCGCTGAGAATTTCTGCAACTTGCATAGCAGAATAAACCATTGAACCATAGCCTAAAATTAACAAGTCATCGCCATTGCAAAGAATTTCTCCTTTTCCAATGGGTAAGGGTTCCCAACCTTCTTCCATCAAGGGTACACCATAGCCTGAACCACGCGGATAACGCATGGCGATCGGCCCATCGGTGTATTCAATTCCGGTAACGATCATTTGCTGCAATTCAGCCTCATCTTTGGGCGCCATCATTACCATATTCGGTAAGCAACGCAGATAGGCAATATCATACATTCCTTGATGCGTGGGGCCGTCTACACCGACAATTCCCGCCCGATCCAAACAGAAGAAAACAGGCAAGTTTTGAATGCAAACATCGTGAACAATTTGGTCGTAACCCCGTTGTAAAAAGGTCGAGTAAATTGCTACAACCGGACGCATTCCTTCACAAGCTAAACCTGCGGCTAAAGTAACAGCGTGTTGTTCAGCAATACCGACATCAATGTATTGTTTGGGGAGTTTGGCTTGTAATTTATCCAAACCTGTTCCCGTTGCCATTGCTGCGGTAATCCCTAGAATTTTAGGGTTATTTTCGGCAAGTTTCACCAAAGTATGGGCGAACACTTTGGAATAGCTGGGGGGTTTGGGTTTGCTGGGGGGTGCCGCTTTTCCGGTGGCGAGGTTAAACGGCGACTGGGCGTGATAGCCAACTTGATCTTTTTCGGCGATCGCATAGCCTTTTCCTTTGGTGGTGGAAACATGAACCATCACCGGGCCAGGAATATTATGAGCTTGTTTAAAGGTTTCGATCAACTCTTCTAAGTTATGACCATCAACCGGGCCAAGATAAGTAAAGCCGAGTTCTTCGATCACCGCCCCAACTTTGGGAACCGCTAACCGTTTCATCCCTTCTTTGAGACGTTCCATTTCGGGGGTAAAGGTTTCGCCGACAAAGGGAATATGTTTAAACTGTTCTCGCAGGTTGTCTTTGAGGAACTGAACAGGCGGGCTGAGGCGCATTTTATTGAGATAACGCGGAATAGCGCCGACGTTGGGCGAGATCGACATTTCGTTATCATTGAGAACCACCATCAGGTTTGTATGCGGTAAATGACCTGCATGGTTAATGGCTTCGAGGGCCATTCCTCCGGTTAAAGCGCCATCTCCGATCACGGCGACAGTTTTAAAGTCTTCGCCCCGTTGATCCCGTGCTAACGCCATTCCTAAAGCGGCTGAGATGCTGGTAGAGGCGTGTCCGGCTCCAAAATGGTCAAATTTGCTTTCACAGCGTTTCAGGTAGCCTGCAACGCCGTCTTTTTGTCGCAACGTGTGGAAGTTGTTGTAGCGACCTGTGATCATTTTGTGGGGATAGGCTTGGTGGCCAACATCCCAGATCACTTTGTCTCGATCTAAGTCCAGAGTTTGGTAAAGGGCTAGAGTCAGTTCAACGACTCCTAACCCTGGGCCTAAATGTCCGCCTGTTGCTGCGACTGTTTCTAAGTGTTTTTCACGAATTTGTCGAGCAATGTCTTGCAGTTCGTGAATGGATAAACCGTGTAGCTGATTCGGATGAGTAATTTCACTCAAATACATATTTCTAAATACCCGCGCTAGCCATTATTAAGGTAACGTGTTCAGACCAAACACGGATCGGTTTGGCGACCGTCCGAGTTGACGCATAGATGTCATCGTAGCAGGGGAATGGGTAAGGCGATCGAGTTGGTCGTAAATTCGTGATCGATGAGATCGAAGTTGAAACTGAGGTTTTCGGTGCCTAAACGGGGTCTGATCGGGCTTTTTGCTTTGGAAATTTGGGTTCGCGAATCGGGCGGTGACTCCTCGTGATCAAAAACTTTCTCATAATCCGACTCTTTCTTCTTCTTTATTTCCTCCTGACTCCTGACTCGGTGACTCCTGACTCGGTGACTCGGTGACTCCTCTGTCGTTTATTTATAGCCGGTTGGATAACAAAAGCTTTACAATTCGCCTCTCAATTCTCTATCAAAAGCTGTAGTTTTCTTTAAGAAAAAAAATAACCTATTCTTCACTCTCAAGTTCACTTTCAGGTTCTGCGTTAATATCAGAAGGAGGTATTTTTTCCAATCCAATTAAACCTTCCATCACCAATTTAACAATGGGTGCTGCAACTGTTCCGCCACTGCTTCCCTCTTTGGGTTCATCAACAACCGCAACCACAACATAACGAGGATTATCAACCGTTAAAATCCCCACAAAACTGGTAATTCGAGCATTATTGGAGTAACCGCCTGATGCAGAGGCTTTTTGGGCTGTCCCTGTTTTTCCGGCGACTCGATAACCTGCAATTCGTGAAGCTTTACCCGTACCATCTTCTCCTGCAACTACAGATTCCATCATTTCTAAGACTGCATGAGCCGTTTGAGTGGAGAATACTTGGCGAGCTTCCGGTAAAGCGGTTTCCCAATAAAGTTGTCCTTTACTATTATATAATCCTTTGACAACATGAGGCGTAACCAGTTTTCCACCATTGGCTAAAGTTGCATTTAATTGAGCTAATTTAAGAGGCGTAATCGAAAGACCTTGACCAAAAGCGGCGGTTGCACCTTCAACCGGAATACTAACAAATTGATGGCGTGTTTTTAAGGTACTGGCGACTTCAAAAGGTAAATCAACGCCACTCCTTTCTCCCATCCCTAAGCGTTTTAAGCCTTCATAAAAAACTTCAGGTTCAAGCTTTTGCATGATGCGAACCATGCCAATATTACTGGAATATTTAATAACATCGGTTATACTGAGAGAGCCGCGAGCGCCAGAATAAGCATAATCAGCATTTTGAATTGTCCATCGGCCCATTTGAATTCGACCTTCATCATAAATCACAGTATCCGGTTGAATTGATCCGGCTTCTAAAGCGAGAGCAACATTAATCGGTTTAAAGGTTGAACCGGGTTCATAAAGGTCAGATAAAGCCCAATTTTTGAAGCGATCAACAGTAGATTTCCAATATTGATTGGGATCGTAGGACGGTTCATTGACTAATGTTAATAATGCGCCGTTGCTGGCATCCATGACAATCACAGTCGCTCGTTTAGCCTGATGTTCTTCTACACTTTGTTTGAGGATTTTTCGAGCGATACGTTGCAGCCGGGTGTCGATTGTCAGTCGCAATTCTAAATCATCAAGCTGAATAAAACCCGAAGCCAATTTAGTCGGTACCCAATTGCCATTAACAGAGCGTTGAAACTCTAAAGAAGGCATCACCCGCTCTAGTAATTCTTGTTGACTATTTTCAACTCCGGCTTGACCTTTTCCTTCACTATCGACATAACCCACAACATCGGCGGCGATATTTTGTTGGGGATAAAGGCGTTGTCGTTGTTCAATCAGTTCTAACCCATCAATTCCTAAATTAGCGATATGTTTGCCGACTTCTTCACTTAGAGATTCAGCAACTTTAATCCCACTGTCTGCTTGTTTAAACTGTTCAATCAGTTCATCGGGAGTCGAACTCGTTAAGTCATTACGGACTAATACCGGAGCCAATTGTTCAGCAATTTCGCTTGTAGATTGTTTAAATAATTGGGGATGAGCATAGAGCGTATAAACAATTTGATCAATCGCCAAAATATGACCATTGACATCACTAATTGGACGGCGAGGAACAAAGGGCAAATCCCGTTGACTTTGCTGAAATTGGGCTTGCTGTTTGAGCATTGGCCCCATATTAATTTGTAGGCGAAACAAATTCACCGACAGTCCAAACAATCCCCCAAGCAAAATCAGCCACACCATTCGCAGACGGGAAGATTGGCATTTTTTGATTGTTGGCGGTTTGCGAGGAATAGGCCTTTTGGGATCACGATGATTTCCTGTCAGACTTGGCTTTTGAACAGAAAATCGAGACGACGGAGGGGCTAGTTTTCCCCCCGGCTGAGAACGAGGAAAACGGGGTTTGTTCACAGGTGATCCGGAAGAAAAATCTGTTGCCATTGTAATCAGTAATCAGTTATCAGTTATCAGTTGTAGGGGCAATTCATGAATTGCCCGTACCAGTGATCAGTTATCAGTGACCGCACTTTGCGCTGTTCCCTGTTGCCTGTTAATATCCTAATGGTTTATCTGTTGTTGAAGTTGGACTCAAATTGAGTTCAAGCGGGGGAATCTGTGATGGTACTTCGGGACGGGGTGGTGCTGGACGCAAAAAGATCATGTCCAGGGGTTGTCTCTCGACTAATCCCGTATCGGCTTCTTGGGCGCCTTCAGCAATTTGATGTTTGAGAACTTCATTAGCAGCTCGTAGTTGTTGTTCTTCTGTGCGAAACTGTTCTAGAGTTTGATATTCTAGCGTCCAAGCGGCTTCTCGATAGGCAGTTAAGCCGTAGACACTCAGGGTAATACCGACAACTGTCCCCGTCAGAATGGATGAAGCCCGTTGTAGAGTAACCAGCGAAGTCAACCACAAGGGTTTAGGGGGTTGGTTGGGTAAAATTTCGACGACATCGAGTTCAATCGTTTTGGGAGTCGAATTTGATGGCCGTTTAACAAGCGGTTGACTTCGCTGATTTCGTTGAAGTCTTGCTCGTTCGAGAGGAATGATGTTTCCCGGCGTTGTAGGCGTGACGAAAGATTGAGAGAGACGGTTTTGAGTGGAACGGGTGGGTCGGAATGCAACAGTCATAGCTCGATTAGACCTAACGATCGCAAGTAAGTTCAGTCAATTTGTTGAGGCTGTAGTCAGCAAAAAATTCAGATGAAAGAGGATTTCCTCCTCATACTACCACTAGCCTGTTTAAGCATTAAAGGGCAATTGATAGTATTTTGAAGTCAGAACTTAATTTTTAGAATTTCTCAAGCAACAGCTCAATTCTACTGTCTATACTTATGCTTTTGCTGCAATTCAGTACCTCTCATTATTGTCGGAAAGCCCGTTTAGCTCTGGGTTATAAAGACATTTCCTACCAAGTCGAAAATTTAACACCCGGATTGCACCTGTTGAAACTCAAGCCTCTGACGGGTTTAACGACGGTTCCGGTGTTGAAGCCCCAGTTAGACAATCAACCGACTGCGATCGCCGATTCTAGCCGGATTATCCAATTTTTAGAGTCTTATTGTCCCAATCCGCCCTTGTATTTTGATGATCCACAACTGCAAACTCAGGCTTTAATGTTGGAAGATTGGCTCGATGAAAGTATTGGCACCGCGACGCGATTTGTTTATTATCAGTTTCGCGCGGGTTCAGGAAAACAGATCGATCCGTCTTTGTTGTCTCAAGTGGTGATTCAAGTCGTTCGTCGTCAATATGGGATTGATCCAGCTTCGGCGGAGTTAGCCGGCCAACGTCTAAAAGTGGCTTTTGAGGTGTTGCAAGTCTGGCGAGATCGTCCCTATCTCGTCGGCGATCGCTTTAGTGTAGCGGATCTGGCGGCGGCGGCGTTGTTGAGTCCTCTGGCTTTGATCCCGGACTACCGACAAGAGTATCCCTGGTTGTTTGAGAGTATTACTCGTATTCATCAATTGTGCGGGGAAGCCTTACCACCGGGTTTATCAGGTTAGCTTCCCCATGTTTGTCAAAGATCAATGAAGCTTTATGCAATAATATCAACGACTTCCCCATTATCCGTCTCCTCTAAAATAAACATGAGAGAAACTCCTGCAATAAGTCATCGGATTTGTATACTTGTGTTCAAGCATTTGTGGATCGATTGGCTTGATCCCCAATAGATCTGTCTTATTTTTAAGAGATCGAGCTGGGGAAAGATGACAGATTACCCCAAACTCGCTAAAAAATGTAAAGTCATCTTTAAATCGGCAGGAGACCCCCGCCATAAGTTTACGTTGGCGATAGGAGGAATGCCGCTCCACTAAAATTTACAACTCTGCTACACTCAGATGAGTATAATAGAGCCATGACACAAGTAATTACGGTTAAATGCAAGCTGATAGCCCCACCAGACTTGACCGAGCGGGTCAACGAAACTCTGGCGGGATTTTCCGATGCCTGCAACCGCATATTGCAAGTAGCAAAAGAAAACAACTGTTGGAACACCACCAAACTGCACCATCTGGTTTACAAGCCAGTTAAAGAAGCAACGGGACTGAAAGCTAATCACGTTTGTCAGGCAATCAGAAGGGTGATTAATCAGCGCAAAGCGACCAAACAAATTCACAAGTTTCGACCCACCAGTATTAGCCTTGATATTCGGACGTTCAAATATATTGAATCCGAGCAGAAAGTAGGCGTAACACTGAAATCGGGGCGTGTGAATTTTGACTTGAAAATTGGCGGCTATCAAATCGCTTTGCTTCGAGGTCAATCTCCCACAAGTGCCACTCTTTCTAAGAGCAGAAATGGCAACTATTACATCAATATTGTTGTAGAAGTTCCCACTCAACCCAAAAATAAAACGCCGAAGGTTTTGGGGGTAGATTTGGGACTGACAGATATTGCAACTACTTCCACCGGAAAATCCTGGGATGGAACGCAGTTGAGAGAAACCCGAAGTAGGTTTGTTCGCGTTCGCGCCTCGATACAATCCAAACGCACCAAAAGCAGTAAACGCCTGCTC
>NZ_JAYGHR010000017.1:0-22782 GCF_034932365.1 Limnoraphis robusta BA-68 BA1
CACGGCAACGACGATAGAAGCTAGATATTGAATTCCAAGCTCTTTCACCAGAAGCTTGACGTGCCATTGAGTTAAGTTTATTAGCAAAAGGGAATTCTTTTGCCAACTCTTTACAGAGGCGAGAAATACGAGATTTATCTACATCCCGTTCATCTCGCCATAGTCTAACTGCCTTGTTTCTGATGAATTGAGCAGTTCTTATGGCATCATCAAGTCTTGAGTATTGAGACTTGGAACCGTTTAATAACTTAGCTTCTCTAACTAACATGGTATAATTTTACCACACAACTCCCCGAATAACAATATTAATTGTTCGCTATCCATCCCCATGCCTAAAGGCTGGGGCTTTCCGATCAACTTCGGTAATGAATAGTATCTCAGCTTGAGAGTTTCTCCTGAATTATAACTTTAACTCATTAATCCCTCGACTTCTGTTTAGGTTTTTAAAATTAGTCCCCTTTATAAAATTTAACATTTCTGGCTTATCAAAAATTATTCTCATTTATTTCACGAGTTGACAAGGGTTTGCGACTCTGGTATGATTTTAAAAATCGAAAGTGTTGTTCTACGTTATAGGCATTTTACCCCTTCCAAACCCTGATTGTTCCTTTGCGGTTTCTCCCAAATCCGCCTAAAAACGCTCTCCACGACGCACGGGTTTTCGTTACAATCCTTTACAGAAAACAGGGGAAATTTGACAAAAATCATAAGTTGTGCATTATTCCCCAGAATCTAAAGTTATCGCAGAAACCGACAAGCGACAACAGTCTTCAAGTCGCTGAGAAATCGCCTGAATCCATCCACCACCCCAAGCATTCATGATCCCTTCTGTCAGAGCAGGACGCAGGGGTAAATGTCCTTTGGGGGCTGTTGCTAAATCAAAGACAGGTTGAGTTTGGTTCCATCCTACGGTTTGTTCAAAGCGGAGTGAATCCTCATAATTTTTCCCTTGTAAACTGCGCCAAATGTCCGCTTGTATGGTTAAACCAAACCGTCCTTGAGAATATTTTAGCCACAACAAATCAACGGTTTGGATATCCAAACAGGGTAAATTTTTAGTGTCATCTGCGATTAAATAGCCCCGTTGTTTTTGACCTTCCAAATCAAGAATCAAATTAGAAGTTAATCGATTAGCTTCCATCCAATTTTGATTGATTAATGCAGTTTGTAAGGGAGTATAATTAACTCGTTGTTCAGAAAGCAGTGGGAGTTCAACAATATATTCAGTGGGAACCCCGCCCAAATTTAACGCTTGACAAAATAAAGCAGCAACTTCTCCTCGGGTAATATTGCGGTTGGGATTTAGGGTTTTGGGATTGGGATAGTTAACGACTAAATCGGTTAAGGTAGCTTGGGCAACTAAGGGTTTAGCGGGGTTAGGAATCTCGGCTGCATCAATAAAAGATCGGCTTAAAATACACGGGGGTGCGTAGGGTTCTTGATCGATGAATGCGGTTGTTAAAATCAAAATCGCTTGTAATTTAGTGACAAGTTTATCCGGTTTAAAAGTATTATCGGGATAACCGCGAAAAAAGCTTTTTTGAACAGCCGTTTGAATCACTGAGTAAGCCCAATGCTGAGGGGAAAGATCGGAAAAGTTCAGCGTTGGTTGGGTTAACGGGAGATTGGGAAACGCCTTCACCATTAATACTGCAAGTTCGGCGCGAGTTAACCCCTGATTGGGATAAACCCGACCATCAGGGTAGCCTTGAATAATGGATTTTTCAGCTAAGTTGAGAATGCACGACGCACTCCAATGATTTTGCAGATCTGAAAACATCAGAAGTTGAGTGAGTTTAAGGATAGGGAAACAGGAGGAAATCCCATACTAACATTTAGATGAATGGTGTGGGTTTTCTAATTTTAGCAAAGCGAGTGAAGTATTCAACCCCAAGGCTTGATATGATTTGAATAATTGAACAAAGCTGTATTTTTATAAATCGAGTCACCCGTTTTCATATGAAGCGATCGCCATCCTCAGTTCCAACCTTTGACTCAATGCTCTTGCCCACAATTCAAGCTTTGCAAATATTGGGTGGGTCTGGTACAACTGAAGAGATTTATGACAAAGTGGTACAACTTCTCAATTTACCAGATGAGGTGTTAGAAATTTCTCAGGGAAACACATCCCAAAGCAAGGTAGAATACAGACTCGCATGGAGTCGAACCTATCTAAAGAAATATGGACTGTTGCAAAATTCAGCACGCGGTGTATGGTCTTTAGTTTCAACTTCCATTAATCTCAATGAATTGGATGCGAAGGAAATTGTTAAAGCGGTTCGAGATGCTGGCAAAAATAAAGCTATTCCTTTAGATGAGACAGTTGAGGAAATTGAAACCCTAGAAGAACTAACCTGGCATCAACACCTACATCAGATATTACTCTCGCTAGAACCTTCTGCTTTTGAACGTTTAACACAGCGTCTTTTACGCGAATCTGGTTTTATTCAGGTACAGATTACAGGCAAGTCGGGTGATGGCGGAATTGATGGTGTTGGGATTGCTCGGATTAACGGATTTCTAAGTTTTCATGTTCTCTTTCAATGCAAACGTTATCAGGGTTCAGTAACAGCAGGTCAAATTCGAGATTTTCGAGGGGCAATGCAAGGACGGACAGATAAGGGATTATTGATTACAACTGGCACTTTTACTAGAGATGCCGTTAAAGAAGCGACGAGAGATGGCGCACCACCTATTGATTTAATCGACGGTGAACAGTTAGTTCAGCGATTAAAAGAGTTAGGTCTGGGTGTTAAAATAACAATGATTGAATCTGTGGAAGTGGATACAGATTGGTTCATTAAAATTTGAAGCGTGAGTGATTTTAGAGACAGTATGCAAGAAAAAGAACGGCAATGGTTAAGATTACCCGTCGTTTCTGCTAGTTCGGAGTATCTGGTTATGGGGTATTTAATGAGGCGTAACATCTTGGCATATAAAGCACCACCAAACAATGAGGGATATGACCTAATCTGTATTCATCCCGATCCTCGCCATCAGCCAAAAAATACTGAACTGTCACAAGCTAGGGTTCAGGTCAAAAGTCGATATGCGACAGATTGTGATCGAGGTTTTCCTGTGAAAGATAAAACCCTTGATTCGTTTGATTTTCTAGTCGTTGTATTTCTCAATATTGGTAAGTTTTATGGTAAACATAATGGTTCGGAGGGAAGCAGCGAAGTAGAATTATATACATTGCCCAATGAGTTCATTCGAGAACATCATCATGCCAGTTCATCATGGCAAAAAGTTAGGTTGCGGGGATTAGAAACAGAAATTGAGCAGTACAAAGATGAACAGGGATTTGAGTTAATTGCAAAGTCTCTAGGTATTTCAAAGCCTCTTAAAGAGAGAGGTTAGGAAATTGTAGAACCTCATTGCAGTTCTAATATTGAAAGTAAGTATTTTGAAGTTGATGCAAGTGAAATTAGGGTTTGCGATCGCCTAAAAACCCATCACCCAGATGCTCAAATTCGGATTATCCACTTGGGGGAAGAGCAAAGCGATCGCAATAATTACTAGAATTGTTAATGTAGGCTTTGAACTGATGTCTGTATTTTCATTATGACTGAGTGACTAGAATCTGCGATCGCGTTTACTAAAAACCCGACCTGCCAGTAAACAAGATGCGTTGGCGTAGCGTCCCAGAGGGAATCGCCTCAATGATTCTAGAAGAATTTGAAGACCTCTTAAAAAGATTGAAGAGAATCCTGATTTTCTCCAGAACAGCGTTTAGCAGGGGTGTAACAGATTTTTAGAATAAGCGCAGATGGTTTGGTAGCCAGCATAGCTATGACAATGATATATGTCAACCCAGCTCTGGGTCATGATCAGGGTGAGGGCAGTCAATCAGCGCCTTTGAAGACCCTGACAAAAGCCCTATCTCAAGCAAAAGCCGGTACAACAGTACAACTTGAGGTGGGAACGTACAACGCTGCTACAGGTGAGATTTTTCCCTTAAAGATTCCCCCTGGAGTCATCGTTGTAGGGAACGAATCGGGGAAAGGAAGCGGAATTTTGATTGATGGTAGTGGTCACTATCTCAGTCCGAGTGCAGGCTTGCAAAATATAACGCTATTGCTGGAAAATGATGCTCAATTGCGGGGCGTTACGATTAGCAATAGCCAAATGCAGGGAACAGGCGTTTGGTTGGAGTCTGCAACGGTAACGATCGCTGATTGTACTCTGACTCACAGCAAACGGCAAGGGATTTACGCCACAGGTTCGGGAAGTCCGCAGATTGTCAATAATCTGTTCATCGACAACGAAGGTTATGGCTTGTCGATAGAAGGACGTGTCACCGGACTGGTACGGGGAAATATCTTTCAAAATACCGGATATGGGATTTCTGTCAAAGAGGATGCAGCCCCGCAAGTGACGGATAACGCTGTCTTTGAAAATCGCACAGGTGTGTTGATTTCTGGTGATGCACGACCTGTTCTGCGTCGCAACACCATCGAACATAACAGTAGTGATGGGATTGTGATCACTCAAAATTCTACACCGGACTTGGGGAGTCCTCAACATCCGGGGAGTAATACCTTCCGCAAAAATGGCGGATTTGATGTACAAAATACCAGCCTAGTAGCGATCGCTTCGTTTGGCAATGATGTCAACGGAAATCGCATCGAGGGAAATGTTAATGTTGTCGTTCAGAATTTTACCACAGCTTCAGTTATGACTCTTTACGTTAATTCAACCACAGGAAATGATTCAAATTCCGGAACTCAGTCGAGTCCGTTTAAAACGATTACAAAAGCCCTCAAACAAGCTCAAGCCGGAACGGTTGTGAAAGTTGCACCAGGAACTTATACTGCTTCTAATGGCGAAATATTTCCTTTATTAGTTCCTTCTGGTGTAACGTTATTAGGGAATGAACCGGGAAAAGGTAAGGATACTCAAATTACTGGAAGTGGTAGCTTTACCAGTCCCAGCGCCGCCTCTCAAAATATGACGGTTCGGATGGAAAATAATTCTGTCCTGCGAGGATTTAGTATCACAAATGATCAAATTCGCGGAACAGGAACTTGGATAGAATCAGTTTATTGTACGGTTGCGAATTGCACGTTTGTTAATTCCAAGCGGGAAGGGATATTTATTACCGGAACGGCAATTCCTGAAATTCTCGATAGTGTATTTTCTAAAAATGCTGGGAATGGAATTGCTTTAGCGGGAAATGCCAAGGGAGAGATTCGCGGTAATAAGTTTCAAGATACTGGATATGCGCTTGCCGTACAAGCCCAAGCGGCGCCGTTAATTGTGAGTAATGAGATTTCGGGAAATCGCACGGGATTAGTTCTTTCGGGAAGTTGTAAACCTGTTTTACGAAAAAATATCATTGAAAAGAACCTACAAGACGGGTTAACAGTGATTGCAGATTCGCTTCCCGATTTAGGTAATAGTCAAGATCCGGGTGGGAACGTTTTCCGCGATAATGGTAAGTATGATGTGCAGAATGCGGGTAAGTTTAAGCTGATCTCGGTCGGAAACGATATTAACCCGACTCGCACGAAAGGAGAGATTGATTATGCCAATAATGATGCTCCGACTCCCACGCCAACTCCGACTCCCACACCAACTCCGACTCCCACACCCACTCCAGACGGTAGCTTAAAAGATATTAGCACTCATTGGGCGAAAGCGTTTATTGAGGGGTTAGTCAATTTAAGGATTATTAGTGGTTATCCGGATGGTACGTTTCGACCCAATAATAGTTTAACTCGTGCTGAACACGCGGCATTATTAGCTAAGGCGTTTGAACTCACTCCCATTCGCCCCGGAACGAGTTTTAAAGATGTGGCGGCGGATTTTTGGGCGAAAGCGGTGATTGAGAAAGCTAACCGCGCTGGGTTTCTGGCAGGCTTCCCTGATGAAACGTTTCGCCCGAACCAAAATTTAACCCGCGCCCAAGCAATTGTGTCGTTAATCAATGGCTTGAAGCTGACAGGCGGAACGTCTAGCTCTCTACTAGCTTACAGCGATCGCGCCCAAATTCCCAGTTTTGCAACGGATGCGGTGGCGACAGCAACGGAAAAGCGCATCGTGGTGAATTATCCGCGTCGGGATTTATTGTCTCCCCAACGGGATATTACTCGTGGAGAGGTTGCAGCGATTTTATATCAAACGTTAGTCGCCCTCAACCGCGCCCAACCGATTGATTCTCAGTATATTGTCTAAGGTTGGGAAAAGTTTCGAGAAATTTATCTTCAATTTCTGTGGGCATCTAGCTTGAGATGCCCAAACCGTTTTATGATGGAGGGTGGAAATTTAACAATTGTTTAAAATCTGTTGGTGAAATTATGGCTACAATTCAGTTTGCACGGGGAATTGATGAAAAGGCAATTCCAGATGTTCGCTTAACTCGTTCTCGCGATAATAGTCAGGGAACGGCGACTTTTTATTTTAACGATCCCGACGCCCTCTCCAATGAATTTCCTGAAGAAATCACGGGGATGTATTTAATTGATGAGGAAGGGGAATTATTAACCCGCGAGGTGAAGGCGAAGTTTGTCAACGGGAAACCGGAAACTATCGAAGCGTTTTACTTAATGAACTCTGAGGAAGAGTGGGATCGGTTTATGCGGTTTATGGAACGCTATGCTGAGGCGAATGGGTTAGAATTTAGCAAGTCTTGATTTTGCTGTTAGAGAAGTCGGGAAAGGTCTTCATTTCCCGTTTCACCTGATATCAAACAATAACATCATCCAGTCGGAAACCTGACGATGAACCCACCCCTTCCTCATCCCGATGCTTCTGATGTTCCCGTTAATTGTGCGGTGATTACGGTGAGTGATACTCGGACTCCTGAAACTGATAAAAGTGGTCAGTTGATTCAATCTTTACTGAAAAAAGCGGGATATCAGATTCAAGACTATCTGATTCTTCCGGATGAACCCCAGGAAATTCGCTCGAAAGTTTTAGGCTTCTGTCAACGTCGTGATCTCGATGCGTTGATGATTAATGGCGGAACTGGAATTGCACCGAGAGATACGACTTATGATGCTTTAGAAAGGATTTTTGAGAAAATCTTGCCGGGATTTGGTGAAATTTTTCGCAGTTTGAGTTATGCTGAAATTGGATCACGGGCGATCGCTTCTCGGGCAGTCGCAGGGATTTGTCAGGGAACGTTGGTGTTTTCGCTTCCGGGTTCAACGAATGCGGTAAAATTAGCGATGGAAAAGTTGATTCTTCCTGAACTCACTCATCTCGTTACCCAGTTAAAAGCTTGAGTTGAAAAGATAGCTATGTCAACAGAAGACTCTCAACCGATTAATCCCTGGAATTATAAGCCTTGGTGGTGTCAACCTTGGTCGATTTTATTAACAGGAATTTCTATAATTGCGGGAAGTTGGTTCTTCAGTCAAACCGTTTGGTTAACTGTTATTATTGCAATTCCGATTTTAGTTTGGATGGGATATTTTTTGTTAGTCTGGCCGAAATTAATGATTGAAAGCGGGATACTCGACTCGAAACGTTAAGCTTTTTCTAGAGGTGCCATCGTTAACCCTTCACGAGTAAGTTGAGTATGATAAAGTTCAGCTTGTTCCAGGGGGCCTACCCAAACCGTTGCTTGACCTTCAAAATGAACTTGATTGGTGAGTTTCCAAGCCTGATCACTGGTCATTCCGGGAATATACTTCATCAAACAGTTAGAAACGTGCTGAAAGGTGTTAAAATCGTCGTTCAGAACAATGACCTTATAGTTGGGATAAGGCTGACGGGTAACTTGACTGGAACGACTGGGGGCGACAGTTGGAGAAGAGGTCATGTCAGTTACCAGAACAAGGGTTAACGACTCTACAAATTGAGCAACAATCCAAAAACTGAATTCAACTGAAAGCGAACAGTTAGGGTAAACTGCTCGACTTGCAAGCTATTAGTTTAATACTATAGCACAAAAAAGGCGGGAATTGCAAGATTGCAAGATTGCAAGAGGGAAAAGTGTAGGGGCGGGTTCATTACAGTTTACAGTTTATCAGTTATCAGTTACCAGTTTTTACAGATAGTGCGGTTTCCAAAGGTGGGATCAAGTTCGGGTAAACTATACACAACCCGATAGCCATCGGCAGCTTCTACAACTAAATATAATGCCATATTTTCGCCTCGTAATTCATCACCAAGAGGCACTTCTGCTTGTCGTAAAACTTCAATTAAAGGTACACCTTCGTAGACAGCAGGTGTTCCGCGATCGCTCGTTTCAATAGTCAGACGAGGAAGTTGTGCCAAATCTGCTGCACTAAAGCCTTCGGTTTGAGGAATTTCACCACTGATAAAAAAGAGCGTTTCAACAGCTAAAGTAAAGTCAAATTCTTGAGTGGTTGTATTGCCAAATTCATCACTTGCAAATAAACGCAACGTATACAAACCATCAGGTAGGGTTTCACCTGGACTAGAACTGCTAATATTTAAAGCATTCACTAAAAATTCCATGATTCTCTCCTCACACAAAAAATAGGGGGTTAACGGGCAAGTTGATAGCTATGCTGTTCAAATACATATTTAGCCTGACTACCGAATCAAACACTAGAAACGAATAAAATAAAGGTGACGGCACTAACTAAATTAATTAAAAACTCTCTCCTTATCATCTTTTTTTATTTTCTCTTAAAGCTTTTTGATTTGGGTTCGTTTCAATAATATTTTAGATTTTACGGGAATTAAAAGTCGTTTTTTTCGTTGAGGTTTTCTCAATAATTTTGATGTTTTTATCAGATTTTCTTCCGAAAAGCGATTTGAAAACTGATGATTCTCAATCAGTTGAGTCAAAGTTTCTCGTCCGAGAGGTTTTGCTTGAATTGATGCTTTCAATATATGCAGAAAATAGCGTTTATCAAAATAGTCTTGAATAAATCCTACTCTGGTATTTTTCCAATCGAATAAGCTTTGTTCTTTTTCTGCGTTAGACCAAACTTGAAATTGCTCCAGAGATTGATTTATCTGACCAAATATAACCTGATCTCCTTGAAATATAATCATAATTTTAGCATAGTAAAATAGTTTGTTTATCTTCTCTTTGTAAATTAAAATATTTTTATAAAAACTCCCAATTGCCCTTGTATTTAAGCATCGACAGACCTCAATGACAACGAGTGGTAAACCATTGATGAAAATAACGATTTCCGGTGAATAATACCAATTATCCGCAGTCACACTAAACTGATGAACAGCTAACCAATCATTATTCAAGGGATGAGTATAATCAATCACTTTAACCTTTGTAAAAACAAATTTACCGTTAAAATAGTAAGACACATCTATGCCTTGAGTTAGATATTTTTGCAGAGTTTCAGTCTGGCTGTTAATCTGATTTTTACAATCATAAAAATATAATTTTTTTATAGCTTTTTGCAGGGCGAGTTCAGAGACATGAGGATTAATTTTTCTAAGAGATTGAGCAAGGCGATCGCGCAAAATAACCTCGCTTTCAGTTTCACGCTCTGTTAATATTCTGAATGAACTTTCTCGCTCTAATAAAACCGTATAACCTAGAACTTCAAACCAAAGTAGCATAATTTTTATCTCGAAAATTTTGTTGAATTTAGACAATGTTTGTAAGAGTTTTGGGAATAAAACTGGAATTAAATCTGCAATAAAAAAAGAACTGGCTGCCAAGATTTGACCAAACGGCACTCAGAACCTGCTCAACAGCCAGTGGACTCTTCATTCCGCTACTTATCACCAATTTCTAGAATCAAGACTTCAAGCACGAAGTTTTCGTGGGATTTGTCCTGATATCTAGGAGGCATCTGACATTATGCAAGTATTTAAGCACAGTGTAAAAAATACTTGCGTATTGAAAGATACAATTTTTTTTGCGGGAACTGTCACGATACCAGTAGACTAATTGAAAGTTTGTGAGAGGGTTTGAGTTTCGGCTGGATTTGAGCAGAAGGAAAATGAAGCAGGACAACGACCTACAAAATCGCCTTAAACAAATCCGTACCCGCTTGGGTTTGAGTCAACAAGATTTAGCCAAAGTAGTGGGGGTTTCTCGCCAAACCATTAGCGGTGTGGAGTCTGGACAATATGCCCCTTCTGCGACGATTGCGTTGCGGTTAGCCAAGGCTTTGGGGTGTCAGGTGGAAGATTTATTCTGGTTGGAAGAAGACTGTCTGCGAGTCGAAGCAACCCCCGCCCAGGCTATTCCCCTAGAGCAGGATGTTCGCTTCACCTTGGCGCGAGTTGGGGGAAAGTTGATGGCTTATCCGTTGTTGGGTGAGGATGCCTTTCGTACCGAGATGATTCCCGCCGATGGCGAGGGTTGGGGACAAACTGAAAACGCTCCGGTACAGGTAAAACTGTGGACTCCCCCGGAAACGATTAATCAAACGGTAGCGGTGGCGGGTTGTACTCCGGTGTTGTCTTTGTGGGCGCGAGTGGCAGAATATTGGTATCCTAACTTGCGGGTGTATTGGAGTTTTGCCAATAGTATGGATGCTCTAGAACGGTTGTGTCGCGGTGAAGTTCATATCGCTGGAATGCACCTTTACAGCCCGGAAACCGATTCTTATAATGTTAGTTTTGTTCGAGAAGCGGTGATCAATCAAAGGGCGGTATTGATTAATTTAGGGGTTTGGGAAGAAGGGTTACTAATCGCGCCCGGTAATCCGAAAAAATTGAGAACGGTTGCTGATTTGGCTGACTCTAATATTACTATCGTTAATCGAGAAATCGGTTCAGGAAGTCGTCAATTATTAGAATATTTATTACAAAAAGCTGAAATTCCATTTATTGCGGTTCAAGGATTTAATTCTGTTGTGAATAATCATGTTGCTGTTGCTAGAGCGGTGGTGAGTGGAAATGCAGATGTTGGTGTCAGTACCCAAGCCGTTGCTAGTGCTTTTGGACTCAGTTTTATTCCTCTGCATAAATCACGATATGATTTAGTTGTTCTCAAAGAGTATTTAGCTGAAACTCCAGTTCAACAACTTTTGAATACGCTCGGACATCCGCGTTTACATTCCCAACTAACCGCCCTGGGAGGTTATGATACTTCGCAAACGGGGGAAGTTGTCGCGACGATTGAGTAATCATCAACTTCTTCTTCTCTCCTTACTTTGTCCTATAACAACTGTACGGAGAAGGTTTTGACAACTCTCTGCCATTGATTGTCCTTCACGTTTCACCAACGGGTTCACCAAAACACAGTTTTAACCATCTCTGTGAGGGCTTTTTTTGTGGTGTCCAGGCCCAGAGAGTTAACCCTTGATTTCACCATCAACATTAAAAGAGGTAAGTAAATATACTCTCTAGTAACTCTCTTCAATTATTTGTTTTTTTCTTTCCCGTTTAAATAAAGTAGAACCCGCACACCCAGCACAAGCTATATACAGAAGGAGTTTTAAACCCGCACACAATCCGCACATCTCTTTGTTTGCCATCCCGCACACAGTAAAAACACCCCTCAACAGAAGGGTGCTTAACCTCTATGCTTAACTTTTAATTTTTCTACTGTCTCAGTTCTACTGCCTCTCTAACGGACTGCTCTGTTGCCTCATCATTCAGAAAGGAGATAGGTAGGGACTGAATCAGTCGGTAACTTGGGACTGAAAAATAACCTGTTGCTGATTGTCTGAGTTGACCGGATGAGAGAAAACTTCCATCTACCAGTTCCCTCAACAGTCTCTTAGTTGAACTGGCAGACTCACCCCGGTTGAGAACGTCCTTTAGAAGGAATGGGCGATCGCCAAACTTTTTCTGAATCATCACCAACAATCCGAAGGCGGCGTAACTTAAATCTTTCAACATGGCCAATGATGTTTTAATCCAGTCTATCTGCTAGTAGGGTGTAGACACCTGTTAACAGATAGTATTGACACTGTAGACACCTACCGTATACACTGTATACAGGTAGTGTAGACAGGTGTATACATGGCAAGTGAAATGATTAGCTTTAGACTCTCAAACAGTGACTTGGACTGGCTTAGAGAGCAATGTCATCCCGGTGAAAGTCTCAATCTTGCAGCTAAGAGATTGTTACTGTCCATCAGTCAAGGTGTAGACACCCCTGTTAACAGAACTGTAGACACTGTATACACCTCTGTTAACAGTGTAGACACCCCTAATATAAGAGAGGAATTAGAACAGCTACAAACTAGACTGGATGAACGTTTTGAGGAGTTAGAGCAACGCATGGGAAAGCTGAACGCCTGAGTGAAGAACTGGAAACACTCAGGCAATCTGTTAACAGTGGTGTAGACAGGTGTATACAGGTAGGAGTAGACAGTGTTAACAGTAGTGTAGACAGGTGTATACAGTTGGAAAATTGGTTAGCCAACACAGTCCCAAAACTGAAAAGGGAGAGGGGGTACACGGCCAACTCAGCAGGCAGGTTGATCAGGTCTATTGAACGGTTGGCTGATAGTTAAAGTGATTAATTGCTAATACAATTTCCTCAAACAAAGGAATTTGTGAACCTGTGAAACCATTGATTCGCATAGTTTTGAGATGCTTAAACCCTATTTTGGCAACCTGTGAAAACAAAAACCCCTAACCATGACGGCTAGGGGTGAATGTTGTTTTACATCTATCAATGTACGGTGATATGATAAAGCAACCTTTCAGCGTACATTGATTTATGGCTAATCCTAATCCCAACACCAAAGGACTGCAAAAGGCTATGTGGCAGAACCGTCCAACGGTTGCTATTCGAGTCCCTGAGAAGCTCAAGGAAGATATTATAGCTTTTGCCAGGCATCTAGATATGGGATATTTTGCCTGGAACTCGGATGATTGCAAAAGGATTGTCAGAGAGAATGTACGTCTTAGAACTGAACTAGAAGAAGCAAGGCTTGAGGTTGAGCAGTTGCGATCGCAAATAGCCCAAAGTAAAACCCCTAACCATGACGGCTAGGGGCAAGCATCACACCTTATTGGGGAAAGCAATTGGAAAGAACTGTTCTCAGGTTAACAGGTGTGCGATCGCGTTTACCCTTTGTTTATTTCCTGGATGTCTAACTCGTTACCGTCTGGGAATGTTATTTCATTGTTGTCTATACGTTCCGCAGTTCCTCTTAAAATTTGAAACCACATCTCATCAGAACTGATACCCCTCTTCTTGGCGAGATAAGCAACACGTTCTCTTATGATGGGTTCCCTCTGCATGAGTTTAGAACAGAGCAAGCTACTGGCTTGAGTGCTTCTTGCCCTTTGATTTATCCACGCATCAATATTAAGGAGATCTAAGTAATATTCTCCTATGGCTGCTATCAATAGACGTTCATCTTTCCTTATAGTCATAACTTAGCCGTTAATGTATCACTTAGTCCCTATATTGACTCAATATTAGGGTTTATTGTGTATCAGATTGTAACAATTCAGTCACTCGTCAGTCATATTCACACATTAATCATGCAAGGTGTGTCATAGTGATACTCGTAGCGTGAACGATGTACAGATGAATCATGGATGCCAGTTACCTAAAAGCCACAAAACGTTTGTCAGACGTCCTTCCTGAGTCTATTTGGTGGTTATCAAACAAAGACCTTGAGAACCTTCTGGCTATCTCTGAATCAACTCGCAGACGAGATACAGCACTACTTAGAGCATTAAAATTATTGCCTGAAAGCTGGAAAAAGCGACGCGGGTATGATCGTCCAAAAGCAGAAGTTTTGTGGGAGTTTAGGCAACTTCAAACCATGACAGACCGTGATAGCGCTGTTGAAAATATCCCTAAGTTAATGAGGTTATTGACTGATGAATCAGAAAGACAAGGAGAGGATATCCTCTCAGAACTCAAACGAGCCAGTTAGCCAGAAATCTTCTAGCAATGGCTTGGAGATCTTCCAGCCTTTCATTGACCAAACATCCGATAAAGTCAGTGACGCCGTTGCCCAACAAATTGTCATTCTAACCGTAGAGAAAACATTCAACAAACTTGGTAACTTCATTCCCGACACCGAACATATTTGGAAAGCCTATGAGGGGAAGTTTCAACAGCTTTCAGGTTCACCGGAACCGAAAGCCATAGCAGGCAATTAGAGCAATTAATGAGATTAGGATAATGAATCAAATTAGACGATTCAACCGAACACAACCCCGATACTGTAAAGGAATCCTAGAGCATTTTTTCTTAGAATTAGTCGTCAGTCTCATCACAGGATTTCTACTCGTTCAAGTCAACTTCCCAGAAGCAATCCCGTCCCTGTCGGTAGGTGGTCAGACCGTCAAATCAACCCTAGTAAACGAGGTTAAATAATGTCAGCAATTACATGGTTAAGCGGTGGTTCTCAAGGCGGTACAGTTGCCCCAATCAAAGGCGAACACAACCTGCAAGAAACCGACATTTTTCGTCAATCCTTACCTGATGCCGTCACTCCTAATAACTGCCCAACAGGAGTGTGGGACGTGTACCGGAAACTGCCAGCCCACAATCAAACCAAAGCCTTCAAACCCGAAGACGTGCAGTTCTTAGAACAGTCCCTAGATGAAGTCAAAGAAGAAAAACGAGCCACCCGCAAAGTAGCCCGACTGCATGAGAAAATCCTCAATGAAACCGCACAGGTTAACCGTTGGAATCAGTATATGTTCCGCAATGAAAACCAGTTTGAGCTACGGGTTCAAGGCTACAAAAAAACAACCGCCAAAAGCCTGCAACGTACCCGCCCAAAATATGCAGCGTTAGGAGCCGGTTATCAACAAAGCGTTGATTGGGCTGACCAAGCTATTGCCTCAGTAGAGTCTATGCTCAGTCAACCCGCTTATCAGACCGTAAACGTCTAGGCTTTTGCTCAACGCCCCAATCTGAACCGATTGGGGCATTACTCAGACATTCATCATTCCATGATAGGACTTTACCGCATCAACTCACTAGCACTTCTTGCCCTTAGTACATCTGGCATCTTAGGTCTGGGTAGTTTACTCAATCATCAAGCCAGAAACTTCACCCTATTCACTTGTCTTGTTGCCGTGTTCATCTTTGGGTGCTGGATAGGCGGAATCATCAGTCAGAGAGAAAGCTTAAATGACAAGTTTTTCCTCACACTGCTACTACCACTCAGTACCCTATTCTGTCTATTGGTTGGTGGTTTACTGCAATATATTTCAGGGTTTTAGAATGAGTGAAAATAATCCGTGTCAAATGAAGTATAACAAGTGGTATCTGAAAAACAGACCTGATTTTTCAGATGAGACCGAACGATTCAAGCATTATCTAGGGGCTTGTGCTGAGGGATTAGATGAAGACTCAAAAACAATGAAAGCAGTAGAAGGAATTGTGAAGGTTCATATTTCTCAAATAGAGATAGAAGAGAAGTAAATAATGGACATTCTTAACCCAAAACCCGACTCAATACACGTCCGCAGTTTGTATAACGTCCTGCACAATGTAGCAATCAGTATCATTCCCGTTGCCACAGTTATTGTCATTGCAACCCCGTTCTTTACCCCCAATCCCAAACAGAATCACTGGCATCAAACATTCCGATGGTCAAGCCTTACTTTTGGGTTTTGTGCGTCTGTTATTGGGTTAAAATGCGCTGACAGACTGCAACACCTTAAGCCTAAAATAGACTCTCTCAACGAACAAGAGAAACGCGAGTTTACCTTTGATGCCAGTTCACACTTAAAACTGGCTCAACTGCGTAACCTCGGTATCGTTCAAATGATGATGGGAGAAGTCAACCAAGCTAAGTTACAAGCCGAAGCAGTCCTCAACCCGGAACTGCTAGAACCCTCAGACGATAGCGGTTACACAGCCCGGAACTCTGGAGTTACAGGCGGAACTGACTCTGTAACCGATGACGAAGTTGATGAGGTTTTGGATGCCATTAAAGACGGCGTTAGTGAGTCTAAAATCATCAAGGATATGATGGGATTCAAAGGCCGTCAGTATTCACAAGGCAAGAAGGTTCTAGAGCAACTCAAGAAAGACCATGCTGACTATTTGGAGGTTGAACAATGAAAACGCCCGTAAGGCTCAAGATTTATAGATACAAACACGATGTAAATTCTAGATTTGTAAATTTAGAACTTCACTTTCAATTCACCATTGACTTTGATTATTGGCCAGGGGTTTACTGGTTTCAGTTGATGGTCAGAGATTGTAAAGACGATTGGTGGGAAGAAAAATGGCTGCTTAAAAAGTTTTGGCGTTCAATCACACCAGAGTATCAACGAGAAGAAGATGACCCCATACCCTTCTAATCAACAACAATTCTGGGACTGGGTAGAAAACAATATTGCAGATGCTCATGGATTCCGAAAAAGAACTCGCACTAGATCACCTACTGGATGCAATATGTTTCGCCACTGACTTCTGTATAGAGCCTCTTTATAGAGTGTTTGAGATTGGTCAGCCTGTACTGTACCTTGACATCACAAATAAAACTCTGATTGATGGAATTGTTGAAGGCTACCACATCTCAGCCAGTGCTAACCGCTTTGATATTTTCTATGAGGTTAGGCTTGGCGATCAGATAGCCAAAATTCACCCTAACCTCTTGATTCCCTCTGATAAAGCTTACCAATATCATCAAGACAACCATGACAACCAAAATCCGACTGACTGCAACTGCACAAGAGATTGAGAACTGGAAAGCCTTCTTTGACCTGTTAGCCCGTGCTAACGTTATCAATCTGCTAGAAGTTCCGATAGCTACAGCAACAGGGGAGAAAGCCAATATCAACGGGTTTATTTTGAGGCTGAACTGAAGATTGACGTCACCTCGGTTGAATCCCCAGATTTGCGATCGCTTTTGGGTGACTCAGAACCCCGCTAAAATTGTGGGTTTTTCCGCAGGAACGATTATAGCCCTTCCGCTAAAAACTGTACAAACTTACAAAAGCCCGTGAGAGGGTGAGAGTCTCGCTAGAAAGGTGAACCTTCCTGGTAAAAACTGCACAAAACTGCTCAAGCTCCAATCTGCTGTAGCACAACACCTGACTTTGAACATTCTCAAAAATTATCAACTCTCCCGCGAGAAAGGTTTAACCTCTGTGGTAAAAATTCCACAAAACCGCAAGCTCATCTCAAAACCTGTAGTACAGAGGTGATTTGTAGTACCCCTGAGAGATGGTAAGAGACTCGCTAGATAGGTGACACCTATCTGGTAAAAACTGCACAAAACTGAACACGTCTTAAGAGGCGTAACACAGAATCACAACATTCACTACTAACTAGATTGACATCGCCGCTCAAATCCAATAAAAATAGTACAGAACTTACAACAGGTAATACGCTGCTTTTGTTTATTCCGTGAGGGCAAATTAACTCATATAGGTCTGCACCAGAAAGAGTGATTTCTATAAGGAGATTACTCGCAGACAAATGAGGCGGGGGGAACGTAGTTCATTCCCTAGTTGGCGGAGGTCAGAGACTTAAAGACTTCAATCCCGTGCCTTGCCTGTTGTTCTGTAAAGCAAAAACCCATTGCTCTGTACGCGGGATTGGGAGCGATGGGTCAATTGCTTTACGCAAATGAATAATAACTCAGAATCATTCCGAAGTAAAGACTTTTCTAAAAATCACTGCCAGTACAGGCAGAGACTAGACCAACTGCTGAAGTCACCGTTGACGGGCTGGGATAGAATCTTCATCCATGACTTAGACCGTCAGTGGAAAGTCTGCAACAGAGACGGCAAAGTATTCAAGCTGTCTGCTAAACAATCTGTAAACTTACAACGCATAGAAAAGGAGGTATGCTAATGGTTGCCTCCTTTACAAGGCGTTTAGAGGTCAATCAATTAGCTGAACTCAATCCCAAACATTACCGGGAATTAGTTCAGAAACGAGGCTTAAACCCCGACTGGGTAGCCGTCAACTGCAAGAGTATTGATACCAGAACAGCTACAGAGCATCTGGGATACAAAGCCTACTCAGATGGAATTTTGCTCAGTGGGAATGGTTATCAAGAACAGTTCAAACCTGATGATGCTTGGGCCTCTCAGGACGGTAAAAAACCCAAGTACCGCAGTTGCAAGGATGAAGACGGGTACGACGCCATGTTACCCGCTCATCCCGACAAAAAACGCTTCTGGGATGACTTAGAAGCGTTAAAGGATGAATGCTATCAAATTGATGGCTATCCTTGTCTAGTGGTCACAGAAGGCTTTTTTAAAGCAATATCCTTGACCTCTCATGGAGTCCCGACTATTTGCCTACTGGGTGTAGAGATGGGACTCACATCAGCCAAAAGTGACCCCCAAGGCAAGCGATATCTAGTTGATACTTTAGAGCGCTTTGCAAGAGCAGGGTTTGGATTTATCATAGCGTTTGATGCCGATTGTGCTAGGAAAAAAGGCGTAATTGACGCACAAATCAAACTCGCTGATCAACTCTCCCTGTTTGGCGTTCCCGTCTACAGCATCACCGGAATGTGGGAGGAAGCTGAGGGGAAAGGGATTGATGATTATATCCAAATGAATGGCTTTGATGACTTCCAAAACAAAGTATTAAGAAACACTGAGACGATTGAGCAGTGGAAAGAGAAGCATCTTGGTAGTTTAGAAAGACAACTTTCTAAAGACAGTAAAACCCCGACTCAAGTAAGTATTGCTAGAGAGATTGCAGAAGAGTATGAGAACAAATTAGCCTTCAATTGTGAAGCCAAAATATGGATGAGATATGAAGCTCAAGATAAAGGCGTTTGGAGTCCTGAAGATGACCTCTATATTGAGTCAATTATCTCTCAACTCTTGACCGGAAAAGGAGTTAAATTCAGAACTCATACCTACGTTAAACAGGTAGTAGAAGCCCTAAGAGTTGACCCAAGGATTATCAAAAGGAAATGGACAGAACGCAGTCCTGACGAGGTTTTACCCCATCATAACGGAGTGTTGGAAATTACTACAGGGAAGTTTGTTGAGCATTCCCCGCTCAATTATTTGACCTGGACGCTTCCCCGTGAATATAACCCATTAGCCCAAAATTGGAGCAAGATTAATGCTTGGTTGGATGAGGCTTCACAAGGAAGTCCAGTCATTAAAAACCTGCTTATCTGCTTTGCCAACGCCGTTTTAAAAGGACGCTCTGACATACAGAAAATGCTGCACCTGACAGGTTTGGGCGGAAGTGGAAAGACAACCTACAGCAATTTAGTTACCGACATTGTTGGAGAGAATAACATCCTTGACGAAGGGGTTGAGCAGTTTTGTACTAACCGTTTCACACCGATTAGGGCTTATCAAAAACGGTTAGTTTTGTTCTCAGATGAACAAGGCCTCCCCAAAAACATCAGCAATATTATGAAGCTGGTAGGGGGAAACAACCTCACTGGTGAACAGAAGGGTAAACCCGGTTTTCAGTTTAGGTTTACCGGGATGGCAATGCTCGTGTCAGAGCATCCAATCGCACAAGGGGTTAAAGGCAATGGTTGGAAACGTCGGATAATCCCTGTTCCGATGAATGCCAAAGTTGCAGATAGAGACAGACGCGACCTCAGAGCAGAATTCAAACCAGAGCTAGCCGCATTCACAAATTATCTTCTGAGCTTGGATGATGATTTTGTGACTCAGACCTTAAGGGGAGTTGGCGATATCCCAGAATGTCAACTTCAGTCCTGGCAATCTCAAATAGTATGCTTGCCTCTCGCCGCTTGGCTCAATGACTGTGTGATTAGCGATGCCTCTGCTACGACTCCCGTTGGTGATGGAGAAAAAACAGGAACCCTGTACCATTCTTTCAAGGAATATTGTCAGAGATCGGGTTTACAACCTCTGTCTAACAGCAGATTCTCTCCAGAATTATTAGAAATCTGTCAGTCTGTATTGGGATTGAATGTACAGAGAATCAGAACAAGAGCAGGACTCTCTGTCTCAGGGCCAGTAACCTGTATTTCTGGTATCCGACTGAGAATAGATGGGCTAGATGATGCAATTCTTACCCATGAACAAGACCTTACCAAGTCTGTGCGGGTTCAGAAAAAACAGTCTGTGAGCAATTTAGGGCTACCTGAAACGCCGACTACAGAAGGCCGTGCGGGGTGTGCGGGGTTAAATCAACATTTACCTAATTCAACTCCCACAGAAAAAAAATTACCTGACTCACCCCTCCCTGAGAAACCGATTGTAGAAGTTAGTCAGTCCATCCAATCCGAACCGCAACCCAAACCCGCGATCGCAAAATACACCCTTGACCAGAAGAAGAAATGGCTCAAGAAAATTGTTAAAGAGGATCTAAATAAGGATGTCAAGTCGATTGTTTGGCTTGAGCATCCCAGTTATACAGGCGAAGCGACTCTTCTCGGACGGTCTTACCTTGATGATGTGCCTTGGAAAGTCAAACACCCGAATGGGGAATTGAACGTTAAGCCCGAGAATATTGAGATTTTTGAGGCGCTCTGTGGGGATATTCAACCCATACCTGATAAACCAAAACATACACAGCCTGAACTACTCCTTGAACCTCAAACTGAAACACCTGTACAACGGGTTAAGCGGTTAGCTAAACAGCAAAAAATCAAACTGACTCCTAATGATCCAAACTTCAAGCAAATCCTAAGCATATTTAAGAAGTCAGAATTTCAAGAGTTGACTGATGAGGAGTTAACAAGAATAGCTGACACGTGGCAAGAACAAATTGAGAGTGCCAAGCGAGAACTAGAAAAAAGAGACATCACTAGACATCTAGAAAAATGACCCGACGTAAACCGAATAACAAAGCCTGTCAGTCTCTCCGAGAGGTTGACAGCCAGATTAACAGTGCTATTTTGCAGTCAAATGAACGTCTTAAAGCACTCGGAAGTAAGCTAACAATTCAGCGCAGAAAAAACCGACTGTATCTAAGGGGAACGTTACCCTGTAAACCTGGAGAAACAACCCCAGAAGGAACAAAGCGTTATGAGATTTCTATAGCGCCTGCTGACTTAGAAGGGGTGAGGATTGCAGAGACTAAAGCATTAGAAATCACAACTCAGTTAAAGCTAAATACATTTGATTGGGAGATGTACGGAGTTAAGCCTAAAACCAAACCTCAACACCGAACAATGGGTGAGATTAAGGCTGACTTTGAGGAGAACTACTGGCGCGATCGGCCTCAGACTCGCAAGAAGCTAAGTACATTCAAGACTTCTTATCAGGCTTACTTTAAGAGAATGCCCGACTCAGACTGCTTTACGGATAAAAACATTGAAACTTGGATAAGGTCAACCTCGCCTGACAGCTACACCAGAGCCAATTTAATCAGGGTAATCAAAGCGTTAGCCAAACAAGAGGGAATTGAAGTGAAGCCATATATTTGTAGACCTGTAGCCGTCCCTAGAATTTTGCCAACTGATACAGAGATAGAGATGACGTTTGACCTGTTGCCGGATGATATTGGTTGGACGTTTGGGATGATCGCCACCTACGGTCTGAGAACTCAAGAAATTTTCATTGGGATTGAGAAGCACCTTGATTTTTTTACCAGTCCCGATAATGAGCTTCACAAATTCAGAGTAGAAGAGGATAACAAGACTGGAGAGCGACTGGTTTATCCTCTATATCCTCACTGGGTTGAACGGTTTGATTTGTTGAATCCTAAGCCGTTCCCCTGCAATGCCAGGAACTATGAGAACAAAGTCAACAAGCTAGGAAAAAAACTGATCGCCTACGGGTTCAAAAATGAGGCTTACAGTCTCAGACATCGCTACGCCATCAGAGCGCATGAGCTAGGTGTCGCAATTGATGATGTAGCCAGATGGATGGGTCATTCTGTTCAAGAACACGTTAACAGCTATCAGAGATACATGGACGCCTCTACCAGCGACAAGATTTATAGAAAAGTCATCAACCATGAACAGGAGTTAAACGAGCTAGCCAAGCTGCGACTTGAAAATCAGTTTCTCAAAGACCGAGTAGCTGAACTAGAGGCACGGCTTGGAAGGTGAACGGTTCACCACATAGTTCACCAACTTTTAGAACGCTTTTTACTCAATCTCCTTTGTTGTAAGGATTTCATTCACTGTGAAATATAGAGAAGATTGAGTAATCATCAATCAGAGCAAAAATAGAGCTAATTCTGCTATGATTACACCCAAGCTATTGATTGACTCTAATATAAAGTTAATCTGTCCGCCGCGTCAAGGCGATCGCCATACTTGCAATCAATACCAGTTCCTTTGATAATTCTACCGCTAAAATTAATCAGCCGGGAGCGGGTTTACAACTTACCAAGAAAAACAGGTTTAAAGCCCCGTCGTTTACGACGGATTATTTACGAGCGCTCACGGCTATACCAAACTGGCGGGAGATTTTTTTAGATCTAGGGGTGCAAAGTTTGCACCCTAAACTAAACAATCTAATGGGAGAAAGTGTTATGACGCCATCTTCCTAAATGAGATTCTGCAATGGTTGCTAGACGTCTTAAGTCGCTCATTTCTTGTCGCAAATTGTTGATGGTTTTTTCCTGTTCTTCTATTTTTTGTTTTAACGCTCCATAACTTTCTGATGAGTCCGTTAACCCAACATTTGTATTCAACTGATGAGAAATAGGCTGGGGTTGCTGATGAATTTGAACTGGACTCGGAGAATGTTCTAAGGAAACTCCAGAATTCAGTTGTTTTGTTACCGAAGCAATACTATTAGCGAGTTGAGTTTCAAGTTCGGGTATACGAGCGAGTTGATGTTCTAAGTCAGCCATTGAGACGTTTTGATGTTCTAATTGATGTCTTAACTCAGAAACAGTGACTTCTTGTTGTTGTAACTGTTGTTCTAACTGTTTTTGCACCTGTTGATAATCTTCAGTTGAAACCATTTCGCCTAACTGTGTTTCTAACAGTTGAACTGTTTCTAGTTGTTGTTCTAACTGTTTTTGTAACTGTTGATAATCTTCAGTTGAAACCATTTCTCCTAACTGAGTTTCTAACA
>NZ_JAYGHR010000017.1:22882-63537 GCF_034932365.1 Limnoraphis robusta BA-68 BA1
GTTGAACTGTTTCTAGTTGTTGTTCTAACTGTTTTTGTAACTGTTGATAATCTTCAGTTGAAACCATTTCGCCTAACTGTGTTTCTAACAGTTGAACTGTTTCTAGTTGTTGTTCTAACTGTTTTTGTAACTGTTGATAATCTTCAGTTGAAACCATTTCGCCTAACTGTGTTTCTAACAGTTGAACTGTTTCTAGTTGTTGTTCTAACTGTTTTTGCACCTGTTGATAATCTTCAGTTGAAACCATTTCGGCTAACTGTGTTTCTAACAGTTGAACTGTTTCGAGTTGTTGTTCTAACTGTTTTTGTAACTGTTGATAATCTTCAGTTGAAACCATTTCGGCTAACTGTGTTTCTAACAGTTGAACTGTTTCGAGTTGTTGTTCTAACTGTTTTTGTACCTGTTGATAATCTTCAGTTGAAACCATTTCGCCTAACTGAGTTTCGAGTTGGGAGAATTTAGCGAGTTGTTGTTCTAACTGTTTTTGTACCTGTTGATAATCTTCAGTTGGAACCATTTCGGCTAACTGTGTTTCTAACAGTTGAACTGTTTCTAGTTGTTGTTCTAACTGTTTTTGTACCTGTTGATAATCTTCAGTTGAAACCATTTCGGCTAACTGAGTTTCGAGTTGGGAGAATTTAGCGAGTTGTTGTTCTAACTGTTTTTGCACCTGTTGATAATCTTCAGTTGAAACCATTTCGGCTAACTGAGTTTCGAGTTGGGAGAATTTAGCGAGTTGTTGTTCTAAATTGTTAATCGTGTTTGCTTGTTCGTCTGACTGACGTTGAAGCGTTTGATAGCGTTCTTGGAGTTGAACAAAAGCAGTCGTATCTTGATTTTCAGAGGGGTGACTGACTGAGCTTTCGACTTGGGGAGCAACTGAGTTTTCATCGGAACTCACTGCTAAATTGACTGTTTTTGCTTCTGTATTTGTCTCTAGTGTAATTGTTGTTTCATTACCGCTCCCAGAAACATCAAACTGACCTCTAGCAATACGTTCAACAAACTCAGATCGAGATAAACCAAGCTCTCTAGCAATGTCACCCAATCGCTTTGCTCCAGTTGGAGTCAGAGATACCCCGACTTTTACCTTGCTTTCTGAATACAAGGTTGGAACACCGCGTTTTTTCTTTCTTGACATTGCTTTCTCCTCAGCATTTTAACTTTAATACTGTATTCAAAGTATAGTTGCTGATGGGGATCAAAGATTTCTAAGATTTGTAACAACGAGAGAGTCATTTCTTAACCCGAACAAAAGGTTTCCAATTGGATTGAGTCGGTTTAGGCTTGACTGGAAACACTTGCAGCGCATCGTTGGCGACAGACACTTGAACTCGCATTCCAATGGATAAAGCCGCTCCTGCTTTGGTTCGAGCCACAAGTTCTCGTCCAGAGGGAACTTGTAAACAATAGTGAAGTTCTCGTCCTAAAAATTGACGATCTCTTATGATAACAGGTGCATCTTCATCCGGTTGGAGAATAAAATCTTCTTGACGCACCATCAGTTCAACTTGCTCTAAATTGTTGCCATTGCCATTAATTACATTACTATTAATCGCAAAACATCCCAGTTCAGTTTCCCAAACATCACCCCGACGTTGAGCGGGGATAAAGTTAGCCTGGGTGACAAATTCAGCGACAAACCGAGAAGCAGGTTGCTGATAAATTTCTTCAGGAGTGCCACATTGTTCTAAACATCCAGAACGCATCACCGCCACCCAGTCGGAAATCGAAAGCGCTTCTTCTTGATCGTGAGTCACAAATATGGCTGAAGTTCCCGCCGCTTTGATAATTTCTCGCAACTCTTGGCGGAGTCGATGACGAACTTGAACATCAAGATTACTCAACGGTTCATCGAGAAGCACTAAAGCTGGACGAGGCGCCAACGCCCTCGCTAAAGCCACTCGTTGCTGTTGACCCCCGGAGAGTTCGTGAGGATAACGTTCTCCCAAACCCGACAACCCCACTAAAGCGATCGCCTCAGCCACTCGCTGTTTCACTTCGCTACTTGACTTTTTATTGCGACTTTGTAAGCCAAAAGCGACATTTTTCTCTACACTCAAATGAGGAAATAGCGCGTAGTCCTGAAACACCATGCCCACATCTCGCTGTTCTGGAGGGAGCCAACAGTCGGGACTGGCAACGACTTGTTCAGCGATTTTAATCGTTCCGGCTTGCGGTTGCTCAAATCCAGCAATCATTCTCAATAGTGTTGTTTTCCCGCAACCCGACGGCCCTAACAACCCTAAGATGTCCCCTTGGTCTAATGTCAACGTCACCTTTTGAACCGCCGGGATATCTTGGCGCGAGAACTGCTTGCTGACTTCTTCTAGATGTAAAATAACAGACTGACCCATGTTTAACTTGATTAACCCAACTCCTCTATCTAGATTAGCTTATTGCCATTTTAAATCAAAAACTCCCTATTAATACTACTCTCTTTTTAAGATATCTTCTCATTAATATTCTGTAAAGTTTTGTAAACTGTGTTACAAGACCTGAGAAACCGGGTTTCTCAACCCAAAATTAGGCTTTGACATCCTCTCCGCCGTAAACGACGGAGATTCCAAATATCACTATTTGGGCTTCCTCTTTCTACGAGTTGACTTACAAGGGTTGGGTTTCCCCGTCCAAGCAGAGGTCAGTCTCTCGGGAGGCGTTAATTTCCATCTGCCCGACGGTATTTGATAACTGTTTAAGTGCAGATTTTAGAATGTTTTTGGCGGCATTTTCGTCTCGGTCTGCTACATACCCACAGTGAGGACATTTATGAGTTCTCGTACTGAGAGTTTTGACAACCTTTTCACCGCAATTTGAGCAGTTTTGAGATGTGTATGCAGGTTCAACGGCGATCACCGGAACCCCATAAATTCTCCCAAAATATTCCAACCATTCTCTAAATCTGTACCAAGCCGCATCATTAATTGACTTGGCTAGATGATGATTTTTAACCAGATTGCGTATCCGTAGGTTTTCTATTGCTACCAAGTCGTTAGACTGTATGACGTGTTGGGCCTGTTTACAGACCCAATCATTACGTCTGCGCGAAACCTTGAGATGCGACGGCGCTCTATGTGCGGACGCAGGTTCCGCACCCGCACCTCCCCTTCCTAACCGATTTATGGCTTTTTTACGGTTTTGACTTCCCTTTTTTTTTCGAGATAATCGACGTTGCAGTTTTTTAATTCGTCGCTCATCTTTTCTTAGAAAGCGGGGATTGTCTACCTGTATCCCGGTGGAATCGGTGTAGAAATGGTTTAAACCAACATCCAAACCTGTTTGTTTGTTACTGAGTTCTTTGTTTTCCTCTCTGGTGTGGTCTATCAAAAATTGGGCATAATATCCATCGTGCCTTCTAATCACCCTAACTCGTTTAATTTGTTGGAGTTGATAGAAGTGCAAGTCTCGACTACCCCAAAGCTTAAATGTCCCTGCTTGAAACTTGTCGGAAAAGGTTAAATAGCGTCTATCTTCTGAAAGTTTCCATCCCGATGTCTTATACTCAACAGATGCTCTAACTTGATATTTTTTAAACTTGGGAAATCCTTTTCTACCGGATATTTTTTGCCGACAATTCTTATAGAACCTCTCAATGGATGCCCATGCTCTTTCTGCGTGGGCTTGTCGAGCCATAGAATTGAGTTGGTTTACCCAGGGAAAACTAGGATTGTCTGACAGCAGTTTGCAGTAGGCATAAGCATCGTTGCGACTTTGAACTTGACCATTTATCCATGCTTTGATGATGCTGTTGCGAACAAACCTACCAGTACGGATAGCTTCGTCTAACTTTCTGTACTGGTATTGGGTTCCTTGCAGCTTCATTTCATACACAAGCATAGATTATCGGCATCAAGCCACGATAAACTATTGTAGCAGAAAATAATCCGTCGTAAACGACGGGGCTTTAAACCTGCTTCTCTTGGTAAGCTGATGGGAGTTACCAGAAACCGGGTTTCTGATATTGTTAACCAAATTGAGTAAAAAAATGTTTCGGGTTTTTCGCTTTAACGCTTGGACAGCTTTTGTAACGGTTATCGCCCTGCTGATCGCCAGTCCAGTTTTATTTGTTCTCAGCAGTATTTTCACCAATTCTAGCCAAGTTTGGGGTCATTTGGCGGCGACGGTTTTACCGGGTTATCTCAAAAACTCATTGCTTCTGATGTTAGGTGTGGGTTTAGGAGTTTTTCTCATTGGTGTAGGAACGGCTTGGCTGGTAACAATGTGTCGCTTTCCGGGAAGTCGTTGGTTTGAATTTCTCCTATTACTTCCCTTAGCAGCGCCAGCGTATATATTAGCCTATGTCTACACCGAATGGTTAGAATTTTACGGCCCGGTTCAAAGCAGTTTAAGGGCTATTTTTGGTTGGACTGCGGTGGGAGATTATTGGTTTCCGAGTATTCGTTCTATTGGAGGGGCGATCGCTCTTTTAATCTTAACCCTTTATCCCTACGTTTATCTATTAGTAAGGGTATCCTTTTTAGAACAAGCAACCTGTATGTTAGAGGCGAGTCGTTCTCTCGGTTGTAACCCCTGGCGGAGTTTTCTAACCGTTGCTTTACCCCTAGCTCGACCTGCAATTATGGCGGGTTTAGCCCTAGCCTTAATGGAAACGTTAAATGATTTTGGCACCGTTCAATATTTTGGCGTTGATACGTTTACAACTGGCATTTATCGCACTTGGTTCGGCATGGGAGAACGAGTTGCAGCCGCTCAACTGGCTGCCGTTTTGATGCTGTTTATCTTAGGATTAATTTTACTAGAACTTTGGTCACGTCGTCAAGCTAAATATTATCAAAGTAACAGCCGATTTAAACAGTTAAATCCCTTTCAACTTAAAGGCATCAGAGCAGCTTTAGCATTTTTTGCTTGTTTTATTCCGGTATTTTTAGGGTTATTGCTGCCGGGAATATTACTGCTTAAAATGACACTAGAAAATCTACAAACTCTCTTTGATAAACGCTTCTTTGAGTTTGCCGTAAACAGCTTACTGGTGGCGACAATTACCGGAGTTTTAGCGATAGTGATTGCTTTAGTAATGGCTTATGGAGTCCGACTCAAACCCAGTCTAGGAATGCGGTTATCGGTGCAAATTTCGGCGATGGGTTATGCTATACCTGGTTCAGTCATTGCAGTCGGAACCTTAATTCCTTTAGGTCGGTTTGATAATGCTATTGATAGCTTTATGCGCTCAACATTTGGCATATCAACGGGGTTGTTATTGAGTGGAACCATTACCGCTTTAATCTTCGCCTATTTAGTGCGATTTTTAGCCGTTTCTTTTGGTGCCGTGAACTCGAGTTTGAGTAAAATTAAACCCAGTTTAGATGATGCAGCCCGCAGTTTAGGTCACAACCCAACCAGTACCTTAGTCAAAGTTCATACCCCGATAATGTGGGGCGGTTTATTAACAGCAGGAATGCTAACGTTTGTTGATGTAATGAAAGAATTACCTGCAACTTTAGTCGTTAGACCGTTTAATTTTGATACCCTCGCAGTACGAGTTTATAATTTAGCCGCAGATGAACGTTTAGCCGAAGCCGCAGGGCCAGCTTTAGCTTTAGTTGCAGTGGGAATGCTTCCGGTGCTTTTTATGAGTTTAAAAATTGCTCAATCTCGTCATAATTCTGTTGATTTATAGTTGTCTAGCAAGTGAGAAGAAGCAGATATTGATCTGGATAAATTCACCACAAAGACACAAAGACACGAAGATTTTATCTGGGTGTTGTCTATGTTGAGTTAGACAAGAAAGATTTATAGATAGAAATTGAGGTAAACTAAAGTAGGATGGGTGAAAATCAATAACTAAACTGGCCCATTCTGTTGCGCCTAATTTTTACCGATTTGTAATCAAAGAGAGAAACCGGGTTTCTCCTACGAAACCGGGTTTTTGGAGATTAACGTTAGGTTTGGGGATATGTTACTGATTTTTACCGATTTGGATGGAACGTTACTCAACTCGGATGATTATGGCTATGAGGCGGCTTTACCTGTCCTTAAACAACTGCAAACTCTGAATATTCCGGTTATTCCTGTTACTAGCAAAACTCGCTCTGAAGTTGAAGTTTTACGCGAAAAAATGGGATTAACAGATGCGTTTATTGTGGAAAATGGGAGTGCGGTTTTTATTCCGATTTCTCAACAAAATTTAGCTTCTCCCCAAACTCAAAATTGGGGAGATTATGATTTAATGCAGTTTGGCTTTAGTTATGCAGAATCTCGTCAAGGACTCAAGGCTGTAGCAGAGGCTTTAAATCAACCGTTAACAGGGTTTGGGGACTTAACTGAAGCCGAAATTCATCAGTTAACAGGTTTAGCCCCAGAAGATGTAAAACGCGCCAAAGATCGGGAGTTTACTGAACCTTTTATTACCCCGAAAAATTTTACCAGTTTAGAGATTGAACAAACCGTAAACCAGTTAGGATTTCAGGTGGTTGTGGGGGATCGTTTTTCTCATTTAATTGGTCAAGAAGCGGGGAAAGGAAAAGCCGTGCAATGGTTAATTCAACAATACCAAAATCATCAACCGGATGCTAAAATAATTACAGTGGGTTTAGGAAATAGCCCCAATGATTTACCGATGTTAGAAGTTGTCGAAATTCCCGTTATTATCCCTGGGAAAAAATGCCCTCATCCGGGTTTAGAAAATCGGGGTTGGGAAGTCGCCAGCGCATCGGGTTGTCAGGGCTGGGCGAATGCAGTGAGAGAGATTTGCAACTCTTTGAATATTTACTTAAATTAGCGATTAAAATGGCTTGGCTAAACAACTTTCTGCATTAAATTGAAAGCGATTAGCGGCGTTAGTTTCACCGTATAAATTAAACGTAAAAGAAGGTTCATCGCCAACCGCTTCAATATGATGAATGGCATCAGACGTAAAGCTAATAATTTCCCCTTCCTTGAGAATTTTTTCTCCGACTTTTTCGATTTGATCGGGAAAATCTGTAGACGGTTGACGCTTCCAAAAGACATTTTTTTGTTGTCCTTTTAACACTGCGACAATTCCCCAAGTGCCATGATTATGAATGGGAGAACCTCGACCCGGTAAAACCGTTTCTGTTTGTACAGTGAGGGGAAATCCTATCTCATCATACAACATAATAATTGAAGTTCCTGTTTTAGTACAGGGTTCAGGAACTTGGGTTCTCAACCAATAGGAATTGGTGATTAATTGACGAACTAAACGACGTAAATCGGGTAAAAAATCAATCTCTGTCTCACCTTTTTCAGTAGATTGATTAATCCCATCTTCAATTTCAGTCAGAAACCGATGTAAGCGATACTCACTTTTAAGTAAATCCCAATCTCTGGCTGATTCACAGGGTAAACACTGACCATCTTCCCTCACCAGCCAATCCCGATTATTCATAGAATTTCCTTTCAAAAAATAAATAAAAACTTCAGGTGGCTGTTAACAGTGAACTGTTTTCAACAATTAGTTTAGGTTAACGTTTCCTCACTCTTATATCTTAAGACGATAATCTTCAGATGCCTAATTTTTTTACAATCATTTTACGAATCGTTTCAGCCGTTGCGGGGGCTAATAAAACGCCATTGCGATAATGTCCGGTTGCTAACAAAATATTTTCATATCCTGACAAATATTCAATAATCGGTGCAGGTTTTCCATCAGGACGCGGACGCAACCCCGACCATTGACGAATGATTGTTGCTTCCGATAACGCCGGACAAAGCCGAATTGCCCCTTCTAAAACGGGATTAATTTGGGTTTGATCGACTACAATATGATCATCATTCCCTGGAAATTCAACCGTTGCACCCACCCAATATTCAGCATTTCCAAGGGGTACAATATGCACATCATCCCCAGTAATGACAGGTTCTAACTCTCCCAAAGGTTGAGACAATTTTAACTGTACAGCTTGTCCAAGAACCGGACGAATGTTAATCGATTTTTGATGATTTTCTGTGGGAAGAATCGGCGTTGTTCCCAGTCCTGCGGCGATAATGATCCAATCAACATTTATTTCTCCAGCCGTCGTAAATAGTTGCGGACAAATGCGTTGAGTTTCGGTTGTATTAACCGTTTGAAAGGCTTCTACTTTGACCCCAAACTGAAAGTTAACGCCGTTGTGTTCAGCAGCATCAACTAATGCTAAAGTTAAGGCAGTCGGATCAACTTGTCGATCTTGAGGAGAATAAATAGCTGCAATAATATTTTCACAGTTAATTTGAGGATAGTTCGATTTAATTTGAGCCACATCTAACTGTTGTAAATGCCAGCCTTGAGTTTTGCGAATGTTAATGACTTCTTCCCATTTCTGCAAATCTTCTCCCACAAAACACAACATTAAAATGCCTTGACGGTTAAACAAAATCGAACGACCTGTAATATTTTCCAGTTCAGGAATTAACGTTTCATAACGCTTGATACTGGTTTCTCGCATTTGCCAAGCCCGGCCTTTTGTTTTGTGGCTAATCGCTCCCATTAATACCCCTAAAGCCGCTCCTGTGGACGCTTGGCCGGGTGGCTGTTGATCAAGAACTGTTACCGTGAGTTGAGGAATTTGGCTCAGTTCATAGGCAATAGTCGCCCCAACAATTCCACATCCAATCACAACAACATGAGTCATATTATTTTAAATTTTGCTGTATTTTTAATTAAAAATATCAACAATTAACCGCAGAGTCAAACCGATCAATACAGGAGATTCCTATTTCTTGTATTCACCGATATTCATCTGCGGTCAAAGGTTTAATCGTGTTTTACGCTTGAGGAACTAAATCCAAGAAAGCATTGAGATCTTCCAATGCCCCTTGATAATTCAATGAAGCTTGAGAAAGATTTGCTTTTTCTGCCGCTTCTCCAATTTGAAGTAAATGTTCAAACACTTCTCGGCTTAATTGTCGGGCGGGAGGTTGATCATCTGGGAGGAGATTTTTGATTAAATAGTTCATCTCCTGAAGCAAACTTCCCATAGGGCCATGAACAAAATTATTCACCTCAACCCATTTCCGATTATTAATGTAAGCAGGTAATTCACTGGTCATGCGATCGCGCAACCCGATAAGATCAGACTGGTATTTCTGAATTTGTTGGAGTTGAGCCTCGCTGTAAGTTGGGGGTTCTTTAACTTGTGGAGAACCACAACCGACGATAAACGCCATGACAAACGCCAATAGGCAAGACAAAATAGAACGATAACGTTTCATAGCTCAAATTTTTATCAATGTGACATCCTCTACCCGATCTATTGTTGCAGAAATTGCGATCGCCGTGAATAGGAAATAGTTTACACTCACCTAATGTAGGGGCGGGTTCTGTCAAAATGTCTGTCTCTCACTGACAAGCTGCATAAACCTGCCCCCTGACACTCACCAGTGAATGCAGGGGTGGGTTCTGTCAAAAATGTATGTTTCTCACAAATAACCTAAATCTACCCGCCCCTACATCAATTAGGTAGGTTGATATAAATTGTTTGTGGGAAAACACCCATCTGTTGAGAACCCTCCTACATCAGTGATAACGGTTCACTGTTTTGGGGTTTTAAACTGCTTTTCAACTATACTAACCACCAGATCTCTGGGAACAAAGCGTGAGATATTGGCAATAATGTGATTTCCCAAACCCCCTGTGACTAAAGTTGACTGATTTTTCTCTAACGCCTTCAGTGCTTCTACAACCACTTCCTTCGCTGTTACCAGTTTTCCACCTCCCCCCAAGCTTGAGGGAAACTCAGCCGCCTCAAAAAAGTTCGATTCTGTTGGCCCAGGACAAAGCGCTAAAATATGAATGCCTGCATCTTGATTTTCTGCCCATAAAGCCTCGCTGAAATGCAGAACAAAGGCTTTTGTGGACGAATAGATCGACATATAGGGAATGGGTTGATAGCCGGCGATGGAGGCAACATTAATGATCGATCCTGAACCTCGTTGTTGCATCGGTTTCAAGAACAGGTGGCTCAGTTCAACCAATGCGATAACATTGAGTTGGATAATCTTGACCTGTTTTTGTAGATCTCGTTCGACAAACAGGCCGTAATCTCCTAAACCTGCATTATTTACTAAGAGGTCTATTGTGATTCCTTTTTGAGTCACTTCGTCAAAAACGGCTTGGGTTGATCCGGGTTCGGTGAGATCTTTGGCAATAACTTCGGCTTTGATCTGATGTTTTTCCTGAAGTTGTTGGGCGAGTTGATCGAGTTTTTCTTTTGAACGTGCCACTAAAACAAGATTAGTTTTACGGGAGGCTAACTCACGCGCAAAACTTTCACCAATACCAAAGGAAGCTCCTGTAATTAATGCAGTTTTCATTAGATTTGAGTTTTTCAAGTTCGCTTTTAAAAATTTTAACACCCTAACAATTGAGGAATTTTACCTAAGAAACACGATGACAGACACATTCTTGAGAAATAAACAATGGTTTTTTGATCGTTGGGCGCCCAGTTATGATTGTTTGCTGACAACGATATTTTATCAAGCGGTTCATAAGCGGTTGTTAGACTATGCTGAACTCGGCGATCAAGCCAATATTCTCGATCTCGGTTGTGGGACAGGGCGCCTGTTGGATCGGATCGCCAAACAATTTCCCACCGTAACCGCAACCGGAGTCGATCTGTCGAATGAGATGATCTATCAAGCGCGATCGCGAAATCTTTACCCCCAACGCCTGAGTTTTACAACAGCAAATGTGGAGTCTCTCCCCTTTGCAGAACATCAGTTTGATGCGGTATTCTGCACGATTAGTTTCTTACATTATCCTCATCCTCAACAAGTTTTTGCAGAAATTAACCGGATTTTACGTCCGGGTGGGTGTTTTTATTTAGCAGACTATCAGGCTAACGATCAAACTCGCCAAGCCCTAGTTCCTGTTTCTCCGGGTGGACTGCGGTTTTATAGTCGAGTACAACGGGCTGAATTTGGTCAAACAGTGGGATGGTATTGTCAAGGTCATTATCATTTGTTGGGGCCGATTTTGCTGACAAAGTTTCTGAAATTTAATGGAGAAAATAACACAGGATTAAGACCTTGATAAAAACAGAGAAAATTATGCTAAAGTCCAAATAATATCCTCAATTTCTTTCTTTAAAAACCAGGAGATCCCTCAATGACTACTCCGGCTCGTGTTGTTAAAATCGCCGCCAATGAAGTTGGATATACTGAATATCCCCCCGGTAGTAATTCCACGAAATATGGTCAATGGTATGGAATGGATCACGTTCCTTGGTGTGCAGTATTTGTCTCCTATTGCTGTGATCAAGCCGGGATTTCTTTACCCATTCGGACAGCAAAAGGATTCGCTTATTGTCCAGATGGAGTGCGATGGTTTCAATATAAAACTCAGTGGTACTCTCAACCGCAAGTCGGGGATTTAGTGTTTTATTGTTGGCGAGGCGATGGCATTGCCGATCATATCGGTATTGTTGAGTCGGTGAACCCGGATGGCAGTATTATTAGTATTGAGGGAAATACAGGAACTGGCAATGATTCTAACGGCGGACAAGTGATGCGGCGGCGGCGTGATCCAGGGTCGTTTTTAGGTTTTGGTCGTCCCTATGCGATCGCTTTACCGATTCCTCAACCGTCTATTTCCCAACCTCAAAAAGAGCAAGAAAAACCGACCATAACTCCTCCTCCCAAAAAACCCTCAGAAGGCGCAAAAACTGCACCGGAATATCATACTCAATTGATTAATCAATTGCTTGGAAAAGAAAAAGTTAACTAACGGAAAGTCCAGTGTCTAGCGTTGCCGAAATTTTAGCCTTTTGGTTTGGAAGTCCCGAAGATTCAAATTATGGGAAACCTCGAAAAGTTTGGTTTCAGAAAAATTCAGCTTTTGATGAACAAATTAGAAGCCATTTTTTAGCAGATTATGAATTAGCCGCCCAAGGTCAACTTGATTTTTGGAAAGAATCACCCGACAGTTGTTTAGCGTTAATTTTACTCTTTGATCAATTTCCGCGTAATGTATTTCGAGGTCAAGCCCAAGCGTTTGTTACAGATACGAAAGCTTTGGAAATGGCAAAATACGCCGTCAGTCAAGGGTTTGATCGGCCAATGTTACCTGTACAACGTTGGTTCATATATTTACCGTTTGAACACAGTGAAAATTTAGCCGATCAAGAAAAATCTGTTGAGTTAATGCAACAACTGAGTGATGATCCTGATAGTCAATCATCGATTAATTATGCCATTCGTCATTGGGAAATCATCAAACAATTTGGACGTTTTCCCCATCGAAACGCAATTTTAGGACGAGAAAGCACACCCGAAGAAGAAGCATTTTTACAACAACCCGGCTCTTCATTTTAAGATGAAATCCTTAAATGTTTGGTTCCGATAATTGATAGGGAGACAGACAGTAGGAGTAATTAATGAAGTCACCCCTACAACTGTTCACTGTCAAACTGTTCCCGCCTATCAAAAAACGCGCCTTTTGTAGAAAATAGACGCGCTTACTTTGAAAGAATTCGCTTTTTTAAAGCTGTTAATTTTGGTTCTTAAGCAGCTTTTTTCTTGGAACCAACTAGGCGTTCAATACTCATCGCACCGACCCCTAAAATCACCAAAGCCATACCGATAATTTGCTTAAGCGTTAACGCTTCACCAATAATCAAAAAGGCAAATAAAGCCGTTAAAGCAGGGCCAGATGTACCAATAATTGAAGCCAACGCCGCCCCAGCAGAACGAATTGCAAAGTTATTCAACAGATAGCTACAAAGGGTGAGAACACCGAGAACAACTCCACCGATGATTAAACCTTGCCAAAGACTGACATCAACATCCATCCCTAAACTATCAGGTAGGAACATTAAACTCACACAACAGAAGACAAAAATAGAAGCGAAATTCACCAAACTAAACGGAATCGGATGCAATTTTCCGGCTGCCATTTGTGTGAGTAATACATATCCGGCAAAGGCAATCCCCGCACTCATTGCAGCAATAATCCCCACTTGAGTATTCCCCAAGGCTGCCCCAAAAAAGCTAGGAAGACAGAGAATACCCCCGGCTAAAATGATCACCATTGCAGCTACACGAATAAACGTTGGGCGATCGCCAAAGAGTCCCCAAGAAGCCAAAACCGTAACGATAGGATAGATAAAGAAAATTGTAATTGCAATCCCAGTCGGAATCTCTCCGATCGCAATATAGATACACACCTGAGACAAAAACAAAAAGAATCCACTACCGATTACCGTCAAAATCAAAGGAGTATCACGAGACTGAATAAAGCGTTTCATGTCACTCCAGACTGCCGGATATAAAAATGTCGCCACAACAGGCATCAAAGCCATGACCACAATCATTCGCAGCAGTAAAATTAAGAGGGAATTGCCAATTCCGGGCGAGATAATTCCCTCAATCTCAAATAAGCCAAAAATCTGACGGGGAGCAGGGCCTATGAGAATAATTTTGAGACAGACGTTAAACAACGACAATGCAATCGCCGAGAGCAACGCCAAAAATAAACCTAACTGCACAGGGGAACTGGAGTGACTCGCTTGAGTCGGCGGTTTAGAGCCTTTTACCCCGCTTGGTTGAGGACGCACAGGTTCGATAGGCGTTTGGGTTGACGGTTCAGGTTTCCTTTCCCCATCAGCGATAGGAGAACGATCAATTTGTTCTCGCAAGCGGCTAACAACAGTCTCTAACAACATCTCAACCTGTTGTTCGAGGCTTTGCATATGAGATAACCTCTGGGACAAATCGCTTTGGTAACTGCTCAATTCCTGTTGCAGTTCGCGAAACGTATCATTGAGGCTAGTATCTAATACAGCCTCCAACTCCTGAGTGCTTAAATCCGACTTGAGAGATCCCTCCGGTAACAACCCCGATGGGTCTGTTGTCAGCAGGGGCGCGTCAGAAGAGGTTCTCAGACGATTAATCCGTGCAACTAGCTCCCGTTGGAGGTTACTGGCTAAAACTTGAGCAAGCTGTTTCAGCCAGACCTGTTGTTGGGCGTATTGCCGTTCACTCAAAGCTTGGTGGTGTTGGGTTTGTAACTTTTCGTATTGATACTGGAGTTGTTCAATATTTTCAATCAGACGGTTTTTGTCTTTCTGAAGCCGTTGAATATCGGCAGACAATCCCTGTCTGAAATTTTGATTGAATGTTTCGAGTTGCCCAATTAAGGAACTCAAGACAGCTTCGGGTGATTGAGTTTCTCCTGATGATCCAGAAGGTGGCGGTTGATTCTCCTGTATGCCCATTAGCAATTAACCTCTAAATTGATTTCCAGGTTGTAGCTCATCGGCCGCCAGCAGCTCTACGCTGTCCCGCAACTTGTTTCACACAAGGGGTACAAGTAAGAACAGGCAATAATGGCGGGGCGGGATTTGTATTTCCCGCAACTCACTTCAAACTTGGGGTGAAACTGTCACCATCTAATCGTTAGGATACCCTCACGCCATGCCGACTGTGATCGTTTGCCCAACACTGTCCCTACTGACGCCTTGAATTAAAGCGTGTTCGTAGCAGGTCAGAGTGCTGCATCCCGGAGTACCTGATGCCTGGAAGTTGGGGTCTCCCGCAGGAGACTAAGGCGTTCGAGGGCGGACTTTCAACCTATAATAACCCTTAAGGTGCAGTCTTTACAGTGAACAGTTATCAGGGAACACTTATCAGTGAACAGTAACCCAGCGAATGACTACAAAAATTAGACCAGCTAGGGCTGTGGCACTCGGAACAGTGATTAACCAAGCCAAACCAATTGAACGCACGGTGTCTAAGCGAACTGAGCGCCAACCTTGAAGCAATCCAATCCCCAGTACACCCCCGACTAAAGCATGGGAGGTGGAGACAGGTAAACCCAATTTAGAAGCCAGTAATACGGTTGTAGCCGTCGCTAACTCTGCACAAAAACCAGCACTCGGAGTTAGGGAAATAATATTCTCTCCGACTGTCAAAATGACGTTTTTGCCCCAGATGGCTAAACCCGTAACAATTCCAGCGCCCCCTAAGACTAAAATCCACACCGGAACGTCGAAATTTTCCATCGGTATCGAACCTGTATTATTGATGTGAAGAATTACAGCTAGGGGTGCTACTGTATTTCCCACATCGTTCGAGCCATGAGCAAAGGCGACAAAACAAGCACTTAACACCTGAAATTGGGCAAGCAGACGTTCAACGGTGTGTTCTTGAGGGATTTCTGAGCGATCGCTGATCGTCTGTTCGGGTTCTGCAATTTTCGCTTCTAACTGTTGCCAACTCACCCATGTTAAACTTCCGGTTCCCACTAAACCGATAGCAATAGCAAAATCATGGGCGGGGAGTTGCCAACCCCACTGCTGTTGAAAAATACTCTGTATTGAAACACTCAGTTGCGGTAATACCAATACCCCAAATACACTCAAAAGACCAGCACTCAGCCAAGGTATCCACTCTCGGAGTTGTTTGAGGGGTTGACGATGATTGAGAATTCCTTGTCTGATCAGGCTGTAAAATAGAGCCGAGATCGTACCACTCATTAAAGGTGTAATTAGCCAAGTCAAAGAAATGATACCGATGGTTTGCCAGTCTACTGCACCCACTCCGGCGGCAATTGCACTAAAGCCTGCGATCGCTCCGACAACAGCATGAGAAGAAGCAACAGGTAAGCCTTGACTGGTGGCAATTTGCAACCACACTCCTGAAGCGATCAAAACGGATACCATCCCGATCAGCAAGATCTGAGGTTGATGGACAAAGGCTTCTAGATTAAAGATTTCGGTTGCTAATGTTTGGGAAACCCCATGACCAAATAAAACCGCACCTGTAAATTCCAAGATACCCGCCACGATAATCGCTTGTTTGAGGGTGAGTGCTTTGGAACCCACAGAAGTTCCCATCGAGTTGGCAACATCATTGGCACCGAGATTACAAGCAACGTAGAAAGCCAGGAGAGACATCAGGGCTAGGGGCAGAAGTGAGGCGATGGAGTAGTCGAACATAAGATTAAGATTCAGGAGGACTAAAGCGAGTCAAATCCGATTTGATGACGTTTTTCTTTCTTGGGATTGACCAACACTGAAATTCACGACTATAATTTTAGATTGTGAGTTTTGTATGTTACCATGCACGCCCAAGAGATTATCCGCTCCATTGAGATGGCAGAGATTGAGAAGATCAATCAGGAGAACAAGAAAGAACTGCCCCTGATTTACGTCGGCGATACGGTGAAAGTCGGAGTCCGAATTCGAGAAGGTGGAAAAGAGCGGATTCAGCCCTATGAGGGAGTCGTGATCGCCATGCGAAATGGCGGTATTAACGAAACGATTACAGTCCGTCGCGTTTTCCAAGGAGTTGGGGTTGAACGGGTATTTTTGTTGCAGTCTCCTCGGATTGCCAACATCACCATACTGCGTCGGGGTCGAGTCCGTCGGGCGAAGCTGTATTACCTGCGCGATCGCGTTGGTAAGGCGACCCGTGTTAAGCAACGTTTTGATCGTCCCCTTTAAGATTGTAGTGTCTAGTCATAGCCGCGATTGAGTCTACCAACTTTTTCGCAATTTTTGCAGACTGTGCAGCAAATGATGTTATACTGAAGAAAGCGTCAGTAAATTAGCGACAGCGATGCGTCCTTAGTTCAGTTGGTAGAACGCAGGTCTCCAAAACCTGATGTCGGGGGTTCAAGTCCTCCAGGGCGCGCTGAACAATCTCGAGACCCAGGCGGAGTAAAGTTCGTCTGGGTACTTGTTCGGAAATCGCCTGAGCAATGAACCAGCCGCAGCCCCATCTGGCACTCAATCCAATCGGTTAAACCCACTCCCCGAAAAGACTTCAGATTCGTTTGAGATTGATAGCTTGCCGCAGCCCATTTGAGGTGCTATGATAAGCTATTTGAGTTTGTTCAGCCAAACCGAGAAGCGGTCACATTCGAGTAGTGCAAGGGGAAGTTACCGTGGCAAAAAAAGATGAAGCAGGGACTAATCAATCCCCATCGGGGTTTAACGCCGTTGATTTTTTAAAACAAACAAAAGAGGAACTCGATAAAGTCGTCTGGCCTAGTCGTCAGCAGCTTTTTAGCGAATCAGCCGGCGTATTGCTGATGGTGATGCTCTCAGCAACCCTAATTTACCTCGTGGATAACATCTTTCGTTGGGCATCGGGGCAAGTGTTTGGATAACGTTTGCATTTCTTCCAATCAAAGTAGTCGAGACCCATGACAGATTTAGAAGACACACAAGAATATGCAGCAGGCGAACTTCGCTGGTATGCTGTTCAGGTGGCGTCAGGCTGTGAAAAACGAGTCAAAGTCAACTTAGAACAACGGATCAAAACGTTGGACGTTGGCGATCGCATTATTAAAGTTCAGATTCCCCATACCCCCACCATCAAACTCCGTAAAGATGGCTCTCGCCAACAGAGTGAGGAAAAAGTCTTTCCGGGCTATGTGTTGGTGCAGATGAAGTTGAAGTGGAATGGTGATTTTAGCCACTGGGATATAGACGATGAAGCCTGGCAGGTCGTCAAAAACACCCCTCATGTGATCAACTTTGTCGGAGCGGAGCAGAAGCGGAGTAGCAGCCGAGGACGTGGCCATGTCAAACCGTTGCCGCTGAGTTCGACAGAGGTGGAGCGCATCTTCAGGCAGAGCGAACAAACCGAACCTGTTGTTCAGGTGGCAATGGCAGCAGGCGATCATATTATTGTTCTATCAGGCCCCTTCAAAGACTTTGAAGGAGATGTGATTGAAGTGAGTCCAGAGCGCAATAAACTTAAAGCATTACTCTCGATTTTTGGGCGGGATACGCCAGTTGAACTCGAGTTTAATCAAGTGGAAAAACAAGGCTAAATAATGGCAAAAAAGATAGTAGCAGTCATTAAGTTGGCAATCACTGCGGGGAAAGCCAACCCAGCCCCACCTATAGGCCCTGCTTTGGGTCAACATGGGGTGAACATCATGGCGTTTTGCAAAGAATACAACGCCAAAACCGCAGAGAAAGCAGGTCTAGTGGTTCCGGTGGAAATTTCGGTTTATGAAGATCGCAGTTTCACCTTTATTCTCAAAACCCCACCCGCTTCGGTACTGATCAAAAAAGCGCTCGGCATTGAGAAAGGTTCAGGCGAACCTCAAAGCCGAAAAGTCGGTAAACTTTCCCAAGCCCAACTGCGAGAAATCGCAGAAACCAAAATGCCTGACCTCAATGCCAATGACGTTGAAGCGGCGATGAAAATTATAGCTGGAACGGCTCGCAATATGGGCGTCGAAGTCAGTGCCGATTAATGCAAGTCCGTCAAGCCCATTCTACAACTCGTGATTAACGAGTAGCCTGTCAAAATCACAGGGGGAGAAGCCCGACTTCGTTAAGCACCCCAGGAGTAAATAATGTCCAAAAAAATCTCACGTCGATTACAAGAGCTGTCTAAAAAGGTTGAAGATCGAGCTTACGAACCTTTAGAAGCCATTCAATTGCTCAAGGAAACAGCTACAGCCAAATTTACAGAATCGGCAGAAGCTCATATTCGATTGGGAATCGATCCCAAATACACCGATCAACAACTGCGAACCACTGTGACTTTACCCAAAGGAACGGGTCTGACGGTTCGAGTCGCGGTTTTAGCAAAGGGCGAAAAGGTAAATGAAGCCCAGAGTGCAGGTGCCGATATCGTCGGTTCTGAAGATCTGATTAATGATATTCAGAAAGGAATGCTGGATTTTGATTGCTTAATTGCAACACCCGATATGATGCCCCAAGTTGCCAAACTGGGTCGTTTGTTGGGGCCGAAGGGATTGATGCCTTCTCCCAAGGGAGGGACAGTCACGATGGATGTTGCCCAAGCGATTCAAGAATTCAAAGGGGGTAAATTAGAATTCCGGGCTGATCGGACGGGAATCGTTCATGTGATGTTCGGGAAAACGTCCTTCTCGGCTGAAGACTTGCTCGTGAATTTATGTGCCTTGCAAGAATGTATTGATCGCAACCGTCCCTCGGGAGCCAAAGGTCGTTACTGGCGTAGCGTCTATATTTCGGCAACAATGGGGCCATCTATTCCCGTAGATATTTATACCCTACGAGAAACGAAGATCACGGAGACTGCCTAACTCCGAAGGGGGTCAACTCCAACGCTTGGGACCGATTCAAACAAGTTGGGGTTGACATAAGCGATTCCATATAGGATAATGGTATATTGTCAAAAGTTTAATCGAGATCCACAAACTGAAAATCTGGATTAACCGAAGACAGCAGGTGCGAGTCGCTTAATATCCTGCCGAGGTTAGAGGATCAAAAATTTAGGATTAAAGATCAAGCAGCAGACTGCTTAGGTTTTTAGTGATTAGATTTTAAGTCTTCAACCTCGGCTGATCAAGTCGGGGGTTTTTTTATGGCAAATCAACGTTCCCGACTGGATCTGAAGCTTACAGGCTGTCATTGATTCGACCCGATGTAAGTGGATTGTTATCCACAATGGAGATTTAAGACCAATGGGGAGAAGTGTAACCGAAAAGCAAGAGATTGTTGAAGATCTTAAGCAGATGTTGAGCGAGGCTCAACTGGCGTTAATCATTGACTACACGGGTCTGTCTGTTGCTCAAATCACTGATTTGCGAAACCGTCTGCGGGAGACCGGGAGTACGTGCAAAGTCACCAAAAACACCTTCATGCGTAAAGCAATTGAAGGGAATGAAAGTTGGGAGGCGATGCAGGAATTCTTGAGTGGAAGCTCTGCATTTATCTTTGCTCAAGATGATTTCGGTGCGGCGATTAAAGCTTATCAAGCTTTCCAAAAAGACTCTAAAAAAACCGAACTGCGCGGTGGAGTCATGGAAGGTCGAGCTTTGAGTGTGAATGATGTCAAGGCGATCACTGAATTGCCGACGAAGGAAGAACTGATGGCTAAAATTGCAGGCGCCATCAACTCCATTCCGACCAAACTGGCAGTGGGAACCAAAGCAGTCCCGACCAAACTGGCGGTTGGCATCAAAGAAGTACCCGCCTCGCTGGTGCGTGCGATCAAGGCGGTTTCCGAAAAAGAAGATTCTACGGATGCAGCTTAACCGTTCATCAATTCAATTGTTGTTCATTAATTATTGTTTGTCAGGAGTTAACCCATGTCTGCTAAAACCGACGAAATTTTAGAACAGTTAAAATCTCTTTCTCTGCTAGAAGCTTCCGAGTTAGTCAAGCAGATTGAAGAAGCCTTTGGAGTGGATGCTTCTGCCGTAGGTGGCGGTGGGATGATGATGATGGCTCCGGGTCTGGCGGCTCCGGGTGCTGCTGCTGCTGAACCGGAAGAGGAAAAAACCGAATTTGACGTGATCCTCGAAGAGTTTCCCTCTGATAAGAAAATTGCCATTCTCAAAGTGGTCCGTGTTATTACAGGCTTAGGCTTGAAAGAAGCAAAAGACTTAGTTGAAGCCGCACCCAAACCGATTAAAGAAGCAACAACGAAAGAAGACGCAGAAAGCGTGAAAAAGCAGCTTGAAGAAGCAGGCGCTAAAGTGACTGTGAAATAGTTAGTTGTGATTGATTCGCTTTAAATAACGTAGGAGCGGCGTTGCTCCTACGTCCTGTTCGTTTTCTCAGCCTGACTTCACTCAGTCGCGGGACGGGGAGAGGGGGTTGACAGGCTAGGCTATTTTTGGTAGGATAAGTATATTATATAATCGAGATTAAGCAAAAATATTTTTTTTACAACCATCCGATTATATAATAATACCAGAACACAGGCTCAAAAGTCAAGCGGAAAGGCAAAAAAAAAAGGCCGAATTTCAAGGAAAAAGCATTTTTTTTTGAGGTGAAAGTGAGTTAATCGGGAGCAGGTGAACCGTTGAGTCGATCAAAAATATAACGGGACATTTGAGGAAAAATCTCTTCATCCTGGGCGTAAGCGGAACTATTGGCAAAAATGGCTAGGATATAGATCGCTTTGTCATCCATTGTTCTAACGAAAGCAACTTCCTGACGAGAATGACTGGTATAGCCTACTTTTGAGCCAAAATAAATATTAGTGGGTAAAGACTCACCTAAGAACCCTTCAATAGAGTTGGGTTCCTCATCTTTCCAAGCTTCAGGCTTCAAATCTCGGGTGAGGAGATAGGCAATTTTAGTCGAAGCTGTTTCGGAGATGGATTGTTTAGTGTAGATTTCATACAAGAGTCGAGCGGCTTGATCGGTGCTGAATCGGTTTCCACCTGCTAAAAATGAAGTTTTCCAGAGTTGAAAATCCCGTCCAGTCGGTTGTTCTCCCCAATTAGAAATGGGATAATTTTTAGTAGATAATTTAATCCCACTATAACCAGCTTCTCGGAAAAAGAGATTGACTTGATGACGCTTATTAATCCAAGTGTCTAAAGCTTTTCCCTCTAACTTCTCTCCTGATTTTGTAGCGGTAATGGCATCTAAAATCCGACTGGCTGAATCATTATCGGAAATTCGCATCATATTGGATAAATCAATATAATAGGCGGCTTCATCTTTAATGACACCTGCTTCTGAATAGCCGAGGAAAGCGACTAACCAGAATAACTTAGAAACACTGGCTGGAAATCTCAGAATGGTATTGTTGTAACCCGCAAAGCTATGTGTCGCTGAACGACTGACATCAATTAAAGTAATCGATAAAGACTCAGTGGGTAGTTGTTTGCGTTTGGCGAGTTCAACGGTTTGATCGACAATCTTCTGAAGTTCTTCGCTATAAACGAGCTTGGGAGGCTGGAGAACATTGTAAATTGGGTGTGCATCTCGGCGGTCGGGTTTTACCGTCGCCGAAGGAGTCGATGGTTGAGACAATGACAGAACTGTTTTGACTAGGATAACAGCAGTCGAACCGATGAGTGCGATCGCGACAGCAAGTAATAAAACCCGAGCATAGTTAATCCGAAATCGGGGAGTGCGGTGTTTGGGATGAATCAAAGTAATAATATCCTAAGATTCCAGAAAAACAAACAAAAAGCCAAGAGCAAGGCTCTGGCTTTGTAATATATTAACTCCTGCGACACCCGAATCGATATCTGTCTTGCTGATTTGTGATCAAGCGGCAACAACATTGCTAAAGTCACCCGCTAGATAACGTAAAATCGAGTCAACGGTTTCTTGCTTCAGCCATCCCTTGTGAACTGCCGTTTCTCCAAAACGCATTCCAGTTAGGTGTTGTTCGGCTAAGATCGTTTCAATTTGCTGATCATTGAGTAATTTAGCGGTTTTCAGGTAGTGACCGATAGGCTGTTTACGGGACTCCATTGAAATTTTGGGTAAGTGTTCAGCGAAAAAGTCAACGGTTTCCTGATCGACCAATCCCCAGTGGGATAAAATTTCTCCAAATCGCATATTGCTCTGTTCAGCCTGAGCATCCAAAACCATGCTGACTTGATGAGGAGTGATTAAACCTGCTTCTTGTAAGACTTGACCTAATAATGGCATCTGCCAAGTCGGTGTAGCAGAGGGTAAGAGAGAAAACTGAGGAGCGCGGTAAAGATTGAGACGTTGCTTGATCACTAACCACACGAAGGGAAGATCATCAACTAAATACCGTTTCCAGAGTCGCTTGGGTTCACAGGAGAGCCGATAGAACCATTCAATGCCGAGTTCGCTCATCCACTCTGGAGAACGGGGTTTTTCACCCGCTTCAAAGTCAATGGAAGCTCCGATGGCGAGGAATACTTTAATATTTTTGAGTTTGTGCTTGTGCTTAACGATCCATTTTTCTTGCTTGGGAGCGCCTAAGCCAACGGCCAGCACCGTTGCTCCCGAATGGTTAACGCGATCAATTATTCTTTGGCATTCTACTTCATCTTTCTCAAAACCAAAGGGCGGGGAGTAGGTATCAACAACGATTTCCCGTCCGACAATGCTATTGATTTTTTGTTGGGCGCGAGCTGCTACGCCTTCACCCGCACCAAGAAGGAAGATTCTGGTATTTTCACAACTTCCATAATGTCTGTAAAAAGCAGGGAATAGATCAGAGCCGGAAATTTTCTCGCGAATCGGTTGACCCAGAAGGCGAGAAGCATAATATAAAACTTGACTATCGCAAACCCGGTAATCTGAATTTTGATAAATTTGGTAGAATTCCTCGTCTTTTTGAAGATTAATCAGGTGGTCTACGTTGGGTGTGAACACAACACCACCCTGTTGACCTAACTTCTGGAGAAGCTCTTCTTTAGAAAGATTATCAATATGGGCATTCAGAATTTTAACGGTGTTCATAGGTGAAATTATTGTGAATTATTAAAGATAGATTGATGGCTCAGAATAACTCCGTCAATTAAGCAACCTAAACAGATCTATAAATCTTTTAACTTTTTTCAACATCTATCTTGAGTTATACACGTTAGACAGATATTTGAGAAAGCTTTTAGGTGCTAACCTTTCTGCAAGATTTCACTCAATTTTGGTGCTTTGCATAAGTTAATTATAAGATCATTTATTGTAAAGATACTAGGTGTTTTTGTAAAGTTCCGACCCTTGATCTGTAAAGTTTCGGTAAAGAGCGAGTGATCAATTAGACATTGCGAAGAAACGCATATCATTGGATCTCAGTAAGTAATTGACATCCAGTATACACTTGCATCCGTATATTCCTCCGATTCTACTGATCTTCACGGTTTTGATAGACATCAGACATCCACCGCGATCGCTTTTGAGGGACACAGGGGTACTCCAACGGATGAAGATCCCTTGCATAAATTTGATGGCAATCCCAGATCAAACAGTACACCCTCAAATTCACTTTTATAATGCTAACCCAAGCGAAGCCAAGATGTCCCACTTGCTCTGTGCCTTCTCGGTTAAACTTAAAGCATCTTCGGGTTTCCAGCCCACAACAACAGCCAACTGAGATGCCACTACAGAGGAGAGCGAGCGCTGTGGATCAACAAATCAAAGGCTTAATTGAGCAAGTCTACCAATTTGAACGGACTAGCCCCCAAGCACGCAAAGCCCTAACTCGACTGTTAATTTTCGTCCAGCGACATCCGGATTTATACCGATCCTCCCATCCCGACTATTCGGAGGCTCTTAATCGTACCCTAGAATGGATGTGCAGAAATCTTCAAAGCTTTGAACCCCGTTCTGCTTCTATCGAACAAAGCCTGATTCGCTGGATTAATGGTTATCTTAAATGGCGGGTGCGAGATTTGTATAGTCCAGACAGTTATTATCAACGTCACGTTAGCTTAGATGAACGTATTATTAACAGTGGTCAAGAATCAACGACTCGGATAGATCGATTGGTTGATGAAAATACCATCACAGGTATTGAAGGATGGATCGAAGAAAGTCAAAAAACAAGACGTTTGAGTATTGGGGATGCTGTTTGGGAGTATATCGAACAAGATCCCGAAAATCTGCTCAAAAGTTGTTATCCCAAAAAACAACCCGAATGTCACTGTCAAATTTTAGCAAAACGATTACTTTTGCAACAACCGCCTCAGAAAATTTCTGAGATCGCCCGAGAATATAATATAAGCAATCAAACACTTTACTCTCACTGGAAGCGCAAATGTCTTCCGTTGTTACAAACAATTTCTGATCAAATTAGTCAACGCTTTGGACTTGAAAAATGAATCTGATTCTCTCTTTGACTTTACCTGTTCCCGTCAGCCAAGATGCTCACCGTTTTGCCCGACAATTTGCTCTTGAACAAGCCACACCGGAAAAAGGAAAACAAGTTTATCTCAATACATTAGCGGTTGTGGCGCTGCGAGACTATCTGCGGTGGCTGTCAATTTCTACAGGAATTGATCAAGGTGATTGTTGGCAGCCGGCGAAAAGAGCGATGTTTAATGTAGCTGACTTGGTTTTACCCCATTTAGGCAAACTGGAATGTATTCCAATTTTACCCAACCAAAACTATTTAGAAATTCCGACAGAAGTCGCTGATCAGCGTTTAGGTTATATTGCCGTTCAGTTTAGCGAGGAACTCAAACAGGTTGAATTATTAGGGTTTGTTCCAGCCCAAGAAATCAGCCATCCTCCAGAACAGATTCCACTCAGTAAGCTTCATTCCCTTGATGATTTGATTGATCATCTTAATTGGCATCGCAAATGGGCGAATTTGTGGCAAGATCTTTCTCAACCGGAATGGCAACCTCTCGAACTGTTACCCTCTCCGAATACCAGAAGTTTAAAAGCAACAAGACAACCCATGAGAAATTTTTTAAAACTTGAGTCTTTAGAACAAAGCTTTATTCGAGGAAAGGTGATTGAATGGGAAAATAATAACACAAAGTTAGCCTTTTTGCTAAGGGTAAAAGTCAGTGAACAGTCAACCGAAGAAGTTCATGTTAACATCAGACTTGATTCCTTTAGTGAAGAGTCAACCGAAGAAGTTGACGTCAAAATGGGAGTTAATTCCCGTTACTCCTTGGGAGAAAACACTTATTTGCCTGCGGGCTTGGAGGTTAGTGTACTCGATGAATCTGGAGTCGTTTGTATGCAGAATAAAGCCGGAGAAGCCGATCAGTGGATTGAATTAGAATTCGGGTGTCAACCGCAGGAAAAATTCAGTCTACAAATTCTTTTAAACGAAAATAAGATGATCGAAAATTTTCAGGTTTAAACAATTGAACAGGGGGAATTCTATGACAGTTATCAAGGTTTTAGTTTTTTGGGATCAGGGAGTCAATAAATTTCGAGTTCGGCTGGCTCAGAGTGATGGTCAAATTAATTCACTGGATGGTTATTTGCCTGCTTTACCGCCTCACTTAGAGGTCTCACAACCGCTCGAATCCTCCAATTATCGCCAATCTGCTTATAGTCAATGGCAGTATTCTTATCGTCAGTTTGACGCCGTTCGTAAAGTTTGCAGCCGGATTAATCCCAAAAAAAGCCTCACGGATTCGGAAGCTAGAGAAATCACTTCTCAGCAAAAAGAATCAGTGATTAAGAGTTTAAATGAATGGCTAAACTGTCAGGATTCAAGTTGGCAACCGATTCGAGATGAATTAATTGCGGTTCTCAGCCACTTACAAAAAACTGGACAGGAAGCCCGTCTTTTTCTCGATACAGAACATCCTCAACTGCGTCGTCTTCCTTGGCAAGAATGGGATTTATTTAAACATCGTTTTCCTCAAGCTGAAGTTTCAATTCGTCTGCAAACAAGCCTAACAAAAATTCAACCGATTCGCCAAGACGCTCAAGTTAAAGTGCTAGCTGTAATTGGTAAAAGTGATGGCATTAATACTCAGTTTGATGAAGAAGTGATTAAAGCGTTAGAGAAAAAAAATGCACAAGTCACGGTTTTAAAGCAGCCCCATCGAGAAGAAGTTTCACAAGCCTTGCGAGAAGAAAAAGGTTATCATTTATTTGTTTTTTCGGGTCATAGTTCTTCCCATCCCGATGGAACGATTGGTAGTATTGAATTAAAGGATCAACATTCCCTTGAAATTGAGGAGTTTAAAAGCGCGTTTGGAAAAGCAATTAAACAAGGATTACAACTCGCTATTTTCAATTCTTGTGATGGTTTAGGACTCGCCCACCAACTGGCTGAGTTAGGTTTACCTCGAAGTATTGTGATGCGAGAACCAATTCCTGATGAAGTTGCGGTGAAGTTTTTGAAGTATTTTTTTGAAGAATTTACGAACAAAAAGTCTCTTTTTCATTCTATTCATCTTTCGAGAGAACGACTGATCGAGTATGGTTTTGAAAAGTCTTATCCCGGTGTGTCTTGGCTTCCTACGCTTTGTGTACAGGAAGTAACGCTTTCAACATCACTAACTTGGCAAGATTTTATTAAACAAAAACCACTCCATGAAGCTTGGGTAAAACCGTTGGGGGTAATAGCAAGTTTAGCAATTGTGACGATTGTTGCTCAGACTTTATACAGAGTGGTACGTCAACCTGATCTGATTCCGTTATCCCCTTCGCTAGAAAATAAAATGAGTCAAGGCGAAAAACTTCTAATTTCATCTAATACAAACCCGCATAAAGAAGCAGGAATTGTTGACTACAAGAATCAAGATTTTGGAGGTGCAATAGACAATTTTATTAAAGCACTGAATCAAAATCCTAATGATCCGGAAACCGTCATTTATTTGAATAATGCGATCGCTCAACAAAAAGTCGTAACTAATACGGGAAACAAAGTTGAAATTGCCGTCAGTGTACCCATTAGCAAGGAGCCTAATGTTTCGCAAGAAATGTTACGGGGTGTCGCTCAAGCTCAAACTCAGATTAATTGTGGTTTAAAGGAACTTCAGCAGGCTATTACACAACTGCAAACACAATTTAACTGCTCAAAAGGGATCAATGAAACCTTTTTACAGGTAACAATTGCCAATGATGAATATCAGCCTGAAGTTGCAGAAAAAGTCGCTCAAGCTTTTGCAAAAAATCTAAATATCTTAGCGGTAATTGGTCATTTTTCGAGTGATATGACACTCCGAGCTGGAGAGATTTATGATAAACATAAATTAGTGGCTATTTCTCCCACCAGCACTTCAGTGGAGTTGTCTAATATCAGTAGTCCTTATATTTTTCGGACGGTTCCAAATGATAGAGTTGCGGCTCAACAGTTGTTTGAATATATGCGTAAACAACTCGCAGAATATGCACAAGTAGCGGTTGCTTATGTTCCGGGAAATGCCTATAGTGAATCCCTTTTCAGTGAGTTTGAGAAGTTACTTTCTTCTAATTCTTTTGTTCATAAGTGTGACTTATCGAGTAGTTTTTTTAGTGCAGGAGACTGTGTAGAAAATGCAAAACAGCAGGGTGCTGAAGTCTTATTATTAGTTCCAGCGACGGATGAAACGCTCACTAAAGTCATTGGAATTATCAACAATACCAATGGAGATTTAAAACTTTTAGGGGGAGATTCTGTCTATAACCCGAGAACTTTAAAAGATGCAGGTGAACAGGCTTTCAAGGGAAGTCTTGCAATAGCAGTTCCCTGGCATCGTAGCCCATACTCTGATTTTTCCCAACAAGCTCAAGACTTTTGGAAAGCCTCTATAAACTGGCGAACAGCAACTACATATGATGCCACTCAAGCTATCATTCAAGCCCTAAGTGAAAGCCGGGAAAATTTCAGTCGTCGTCAGCTTCATCAAAAACTTTCGAGTCCTAATTTTTTTGCTAAAGGAGCAGAAGGAAAGATTTATTTTGATGAGTATGGTTATTTTCAATCGACTGAGAATGTGTTAGTAGAGGTTCAAGAGAGTGGAAAAGAAAACTATATCTTTGAAAAAATTGAATAAAACACTTATTTTCCCTCAAGTTTAGAAGTTCACAGTACATTTTAGTTCTTTTTAGAGGTGAGTAGGTTTAGTCAAAACTTGGGAAGAACTCAAAAATACTGAATTTCCACAGGTTAACAGTACAATGTATCCTCATAAAAATCTTCACAGGAGATAGGAATTACATCTTGAAAACCCAAACTTTCGAGATAGGATTTCCAACCTATGGGATGATCTTCAACGTGTAAATTCCCGAGTAAACAAGCAACATTGGCAATCCAAGGAAGGGTTGAAATCCGATATCCCTGCCAATTCACTGCTACGAATAACCAGTCGGGTAGGTTATTAATATCTAATTGAATTGAGGGTTCATAACTTGCCCTAAAATAGTAAATTTTGCCAAGATTTGACATTTTTAACTGATTGAACTCCCGTCAACATTCGTCAAATTAACATTATAAATGACAAGTTACCGAACGTAGGAAGCCCCGTTAATATCAATCGTGGTTCCAGTTGTATGGGGGGATAAACCTGATGCTAAAAACGCCACAACATAACCCACATCTTCGGGAGATGCCATTTCGCCTATAGGAATATCTTTGGTTAGATTTGCTTCTCCATAGGTTTGAATTGCTGTATCAATAATCCGTTCAGTGCGAACAAAACCGGGAGCGATCGCATAGGCTAAAATATTATCTTTAGCGAATCCTCTGGCTATGCTTCGAGTCAGAGAAATCACTCCTCCTTTGGAAGCGGCATAATGAATATAGTCGGGTGTATCGCCTCGAAAAGCGGCACGACTGGCAATATTAATGATGATTCCGCCGCTTTGTTGCTGAAAATGATGAATCGCTTCTCGACACAAATCAGCCACAGCAATTAAGTTAACCTGAAGCGTTTGTTGCCAAGTTTGGTTCCAAGTTTCGAGTTGATCATTAATACTCGCGGGAATAATTATTCCGGCATTATTCACAATTACATCAATTTTTCCTTTCCATGAAATCGCCTGTTTCCATAACTCAATCGCTGCATTTTTCTCCGCTAAATCAGCTTGAACTAAATAACAAGCATCTTCCCCTAAAGCTTGTAAAATTTCTGTAGCTTTCTGCTGACTCTTTCCATAGTGCAGAATCACATCTGCCCCGGCTTGGTTTAATATTTTGACTGTAGCGGCGCCAATTCCCTGACTTCCGCCTGTTACCAAAATCACTTTACCGCTCAAATCAATCATTCTTTTTTACTCACAGGTTGTTGCTCTAAATTTTGATAGAAAGCCAGTAATCATACAATAATTACTGACTTTTTAATCTCCAAAATCAGCTTTGACTGACAGCTAATCGAGTGAATAATCGACGAATTTCTCCCATCCAGAGAACGATAGAAGTTCCGCCAATAATAATCAGCCAGTGTGTTAAAGATAGAGGTACGGTTCTAAACACTTGTCCACCAAACTGTACAATGATAATTTGACCGATTAAAATCAACAGAGCAATGCCAATAAAATTCCAATTCGTGGCTAAATTAGAAAAAACAGACTCTTTCAAGCCAAAACATTTGGCGTTAAACAAATTCCAAAATTGCAACATGACAAACGTTGTAAAAAACAGCGAAAGTTCATAGGGCGTAGTCGCATTATCCCGTTGAATATAAAGCAAAAACCCAGCCAGTAATAGGAGAAAAATCGGCCCAACAGTGAAAATACTGATCGCCATTGGTTTAGAAATAATAAACGCTTGGGAATCTCGAGGCGGCATTTCCATCACCTTTTGACTCGGCGGTTCTGTGGCTAACGCTAAGGCAGCAAAGGTATCCATAATTAAGTTGACCCAGAGTAATTGAGTCACCGTTAAGGGTAAATCAATCCCAATAAACGGCCCTAACAAGGCAATCCCACAAGCAGCGACATTAATAGTTAGCTGAAACAGAATAAATTTCTGAATGTTTTGATAAAGTGATCGCCCCCATAATACCGCTCGTTCAACACTAGCAAAAGAATTATCAAGTAAGATAATATCGCTGGCTTCTTTACTAACAAATGTTCCACTTCCCATCGCTAAACCGACTTGTGCTTGGGATAACGCCGCCGCATCATTTGTTCCATCTCCGGTTACTGCTACGACTTCACCCATTGCTTGTAAAAGTTGTACAATCCGTTGTTTATCTTGTGGACGAGCGCGAGCAATGACTTTAGCATTTTTCAGCACAAATTTGGCAGTTTCATCATCCATCAAACGCAACTGCGAACCCGTGATAAAAGCATCGGGACTCTCATCTTGAGTGGCAATCCCAATTTGTTGAGCGATTTGTTGAGCCGTCAATAAACTATCACCCGTGATCATTTTGACATCAATTCCGGCACTCAAACACAATCGTACCGCATCAGGAACTTCCGGTCTAACGGGGTCAGCAATGGCAACAAATCCCAACCAAATCATGTCTTCATGTTCTTCAAGATTGACATCTTGTTGGTGCATTGTGGGTTCGGCAATATAAGCAAATGCCAGGGTTCTTTTTCCCATTGCTTCGTACAGTCTCAACTCTTCTATGAGTTCTTTTCTTTCTTCGGGTCGAATAACGCTCACGCCTGCTGGAGTCAAAATTTTATCGCAGTGAGAGAGTAAAATATCGGGAGCGCCTTTAATATGCAAAACAGAACGACCTGTAGAGGGAGAAATACCCAAAGTTGTCATGTACTTGCGTTCGGAGGTAAATGCAAGTTGATGGGTGACAACAAACTGTTCGCGACTGGTGACATAATCAACGTTAAAATTGCCTAACCACAATAATAAAGCGCCTTCTGTGGGGTTTCCTAAAGGGTGAGAAGCTTCTCCGGGATGACGTTCTAAGTTGGCGGTACTGTTGGCGGTTATTGCTTCAATGAGTAGCGGATTTTCTTTAAGAGGAGTGTTCCATAAACAAGGAAAATCATAGTTACTAACCTGCATTTGATTGAGCGTTAAAGTCCCTGTTTTATCTGAACAAATCACCGTCGCCGCCCCAATGGTTTCGCAGGCGTGCATTCGTCGTACTAGGTTATTTTGTTTTGCCATTTTATCCATACTGTAGCCCAGACTGAGGGTAACACTCAGAGGCAATCCTTCTGGTACGGCCACTACAATGACAGCAACGGCAATCATAAAATAGGTGAGAAATTCAGCCGCAACAGAGGCGGGTATCCACTGCGTTGGAGAACCGGATATCCAGTTGAACCCGTAGCCGATTCCAATACTTGAAGCAAAAATGAGTAATCCGAATCCAAAGGTTTTTAACCACTCAATCCAGTTATTTTCTGCCAATTCCTCCGGGAGTTCGATCTCATATCCGGCAAATTCTAAACCATCATAAACGATGGGCAACCAAACCGGAATTAAAGCAATTGTTAGACTGATGATTAGGGAGCTAATGATGTACCATTGAGAGAAATTAAGAGCGAGTTCACCTGTGATAATTCCTCTAACAACCAAAGCAATATCAATCAAAATTGCGATCGCTAATCCTAATACACCGATGAGTTTGCTTAAGCCATCAAGTTGTTGATTTAAAGGCGTTTCAACATCGTTAGGATCAGCAACTGAACGAGCCGTTTTACCGATTTCAGTGTGATCACCAACGGCTGTAATTTGAAGAATACCATGTCCATCTGTGACATAGGTTCCCCGAAAAACCTGATCGGGAGGATAGGCTATATCTTCATGCCAATCATCAGAAGTAGCGAAGGCGACTTTGTTGACTGAGGCGGACTCTCCGGTTAAGTTTGCTTCATTAACTTTCATGGAAACTGCATCTAAAATTCGAGCATCAGCCGGAATTTCATCGCCCAATTCAACCAAGACAATATCACCCACTACAATGTCTTTTTTGGGGACGGTTGTATAGCTATCATCTCGAATCACATTGATGGGAACTTCATCATTAATTTGATTGAGGATATTAAATTCTTGATTGGCTTTATATTCATTGATAAAAGCAACCGTTGTTGCCAGTATAATCGCTACAATAATACCAAATCCTTCGAGAGCATTTCCTTCAAAAATACCCACGCTAATGGCGATCACTGCGGCAACAATCAGAATCCGAATAATTGGATCATCAAACTTTTCTAAAAATTGTTTCCAAATGGGATCACGTTCTGGCGGTGTGAGAATATTAACGCCGTGAGTTTGGCGACTTGCCTCAACTTCTGCGGATGTTAGTCCTTTGAGGTGGTTCATGTCTTTTGCCGAATTTGTAAGAGGTTTTCTAGATAACGCTTGAGTGTAAATGCACGACCTTGATATCAATCGCTTCTGATTTAGACAGATCGATGAATCTCAAACCAGGGAGGGTTTTCCAGTTCACAGTCTGAAGGGTCAGTCAGTTATGAATGGATAAAGTGCGGTATACTAACTTGTTTATTCAGCGTAGCAGAATTGCAGAAAAATTGTAACATCGTGAACGTTTTTGCTCTAAGGTCATAGGTATAAATTCCTTATACTTACCATGAGCTGACCTAAAGGGAGAGGAATTCTTTTCAGCCAGTTCAGTCATTAAAGTATTTAAAAATTCAACGTTTTTCGCTCATTAAATTTCAGGTGATTTTTAGCTTTCCACCCAATTTAGCCCTATAGACTCATTCTCTAAATTATTTAATTTTTTGGAAAAATAAACAGTATCATAATTATCAAAATGAGATTTTAACTGGCGCTTAGTCATTGAGCTGTTTCTGATCAAACGCCCTCGATTTATTGAGGAAATTTTTCATCGGGAGAACTTGTAGACTGATGATCTGTCTTCTGATAATCATTTTAAATGATCATGGGAAAATATATTTTTTTGTTAAGTTTTGCATTTTTGTTAAGTTTTTTGGTATGTCCCTCCTTTCCCCAAGTTAACCCGGCTATTCCGGCTGAGTTTAGCTTAATTCAAACTGTTACTGGGATTAAACTTTATCGTAATCCTAAAGGTGATTTTATTCAAGTCATCGACCTGAGTCAAGGAGCATCTATTGAACTACTTTTAGGTGAACCCGTCGGGGAAGGGGAAGCTGCGGCTTATGGGGGTGAAAATCCTCTGTTTCAACGTCAAACGCTGCAACAATTTTGGTTAGAATTTTCTCAAACTTTTGGTGAAAAAGCATTTTCAGTTTATAATGGTCAGTTTTTTAACCTCAAAAACCCCAGCGCGTTGGCTTTTCCGGTTCAAGTGAAGGGAAAATTAATCACGACAGGTTATGCTGGAAATACTGAATTTCCAGGAGAAAAAGTAGTTTTAGGACTTGTAGAAAATTGGGCTGATATTCTTCCATTTTCAGAAGACAGCAATTTTCAAAAAGATTCATTTTCCTTTGATCACGCAATTGTTGGAATTCGAGAAGATGGCGGCACAAAAACCGTTGAATGGTATTCAAAAGAACCGTTAAAAGAACGACCCCGAACATTTATGGGTGTTGCTAACTTTTCCCATATTTTTATTTTAACGTCTCCCGGAAAAACTCAAGGAGATGCCGCTAAAATTTTAAAAGCGTTTGGTGCAGAAAAAGTGATGATGCTGGATGGTGGGGGTTCCACTCAACTGATAATCAAAGGAATAGATTTTGTTTCTTCCAGTGACCCAACACCTCGAACGATTCCCCAAGCCATAGGAGTATTTGAAGGTCAAAAAAAGGGAGAATAATTTTATTTTTCTCCCAAATATAAGATGAATTTTAGTATTTAATTCTTACGATTTTTTAGCCAACTATCAACAGAAAGATAGTTAAAGCTATAACCCGATAACAAGATAAAAAACACGATACAGTAAATTAACTGTGAAGATGCTGTATCCCATTTCTGAAGTAAACACACGCCAAACATTAACGGCAACATTAACGTAAAACCTGCAATAATTGCATTACGAGTCTGTAACCCGATAATCATTAAAACTCCTGAGATTAATTCAACAATGGGAATAAAAAAGGCAGGAATTGAAATCATAAATTCAGGCACTGGTAATCCTTCATACAAAGCCACTTGTGAGGCGACAAAGCCGGGAATATTGCCAATTCGGACTAACCCATGCACCATAAAGTTAATCCCAAATACCAGACGCAAAAGAGTATAAGCTAAGATGATATCCTGACGACGAAGGAGAATAGGAGTTTCGTTAAGTTTCATGGTTCAACTGAGAGTAGATGTTGGTTTTATTGACTGATTTCCCTCAGTTTAGGTTCAAATATGGCGATCGCAATTTATCCCCAACCTATTTTAAGTGTTGATTTAAAAAGGTAATGGTCTTTTTCCAAGCATCTTCAGCCGCTTCTGCATTATAACGAGTACCCGAGGGATTTGCAAAGGCATGATCCGCATTTTCATAGATATAAATTTCGGGTGACTTTCCAACTTGTTTTAAAGCGGCTTCAAACTGACGAACTGTTTCGACTGAAGGATTATTATCGAGTTCGGCAAAAATCCCTAAAATCGGCATTTTTAAAGCTTTAAGCTGATTCGGGTTGGTTTCAATTCCGCCACCATAATAAATCACCGTTGCATCCAACTCTTCAGGAAAGAGTAAGGCGGTATTCAGTGACCAAGTTCCGCCAAAACACCAACCAATACTCGCAATTTTTGGAGCTTTTTTATCTTGAGACAAATATTGATAGGCTTGACGAATATTGTTTTTCAAAGGTTGTTCATTATTTCGGGCTGCTGTGACTAATTCTCTGGCTTTTTCAGGATTGTCTGCAACTTCTCCCCCATACAAATCAACAGCTAAAGCCACATAGCCTTCTCCGGCAAGTCGTGAGGTCATGCTTTTAATATTATCATTTAATCCCCACCATTCATGGATGACAATTAAAGCAGGTAAAGATTCTTTTGCTTCCGTAGGACGAGCGAGATATCCGACTAAATCTTGATTGTTTAAACGTCCGTAAGTGACTGATTCTGTTTCTACAGGTTGACTCGGTTCAACGGCTACGAGGGGAGAAGAAAGGGGAAGATCATGCTGATGAGATCTCCACATTTGAGTAACACCATCTGGGGTGAGGCTATGACTCGCATCACCGGAATATTGACTTCCCCACAGAATTATCCCTAAAAACGTTAACAAAGCCAGTCCTAAGAATTTACGCATGAGAGTTTGATCCAAGTTTTACAGTTCAGAGTTTAGCGCATCCGGCTAATTTTTTCAGGGAATAGCGATGATCCGCAATCACTGAACCCTCGAACATACCCTCACTCTAATATTGATTTAGATAAAAATAAAACCGGGGTAACAATAATTACATCTAGAAACAGAGCTTTGTGTTAATTCTTAAATTAATTTAACAAGAAAAATTTTAATAAACTCAAAACAAAAAAAACTAGACTCAGCCGAATTTTAATGAGATAATTAACTTATACTAATGCTTAGGAGATCTGTGATGATCAAGCCTCGTATTCTCTGGGGAACCTTAGCCTTACTTTTAAGCTTCAGTTTACCCGTTAACGCTCAAAATTGTACCCCTTTAGCAGTGGTCAAAGGGGAAGGAACATCGGTGACAAAACGAGTCTCTCCCCCAAATGCAGGTGTTCTTCCGTTTGTTCCCGTCGGATTTCGGGGAAATTGGGATACTGACTTTGCGATCGCAGGAACTTCCAGCTATCGCTACTTTGTTGGCACAATTCAATCCGCCTCTGAAGACCCTGCTAATTTTAGAGTTCAAATGTTTCTCAAATATAGTGATGGAACAGCCGATAGAGTCTTTAATGAAACCGTGAGATTACAACCCAATGAATCCCAACAAATGACAGGTCGTCCTCGTCCGGGTAATCTTCCTTTTCAAGTTAACTTAAATGTAGGTGGGAAGAATGCAATCGGACATAGTTACACCATTCAGGTTGAAGGTTGTCAATAAAATTGTCCAGAAAAATCAGTAGTTATGTACTCCCTAGAGACGTACTTTGGCGCGTCTCTTCTGTTAATATCCTATAAATTGCATAGGCTGAGTTAGCTTAGAAATAAGTAGAAGTAGTAGAGAGTATGTTGCTGTTGTTCGGTTAATTTACCTTTCAATACTGATGAAAGTGGGTTTAAAAATGACGAATGTATCTAGAGATTTAATTAAACAGTCAATCCGACTAAGTTTAACCTTGTGGGTTTATTTGATACCTTTATCAGATGTTGGAGTGGCTGAGTCTAGTTATAAAAATGTACCTAAGTTGCAACAGTCTGAAACAATTTCCCAAAATGATGAAACCGCTACAGAAGCACAACAGCTTTTTAATGAAGCCGAAAAACTCGCCAAGCAAAGAACTATTCCATGCTAGAGAAATTTATCAGGAAATTTCCGATTCTTCTGATTTTAATAATTTTACTGCGCGTCAAGCCGAAGCAAAACTCTTAAGTGTTACAGCTTCTTATTGGTGGTCAGATAATCAAAAAAAAGCGTTAGAATTTCACAATCAAGCCTTAAAAATTTACCAAGAAATTGGGGATAAACAGGGAGAAGCACTGGCTCTCCGGAGCGGGGGTGATAATTATGGTCGGCTAGAAGATAGACAAAAACAATTAGAGTTTTACACGCAAGCATTGACTATTTATCAGGAAATTGGTGATAGCGTTGGGGAAGCTAATTGAAATCTTCTTTCTTCTATTTAAGTGATATTGATCCCAGTTACATGGCGATCGCTATGAGTTTGCAGACACGCCCTAGTCCCGACTAATATCACCTTGAGTGTTGCTGAAATGGAACTGGTAGCGGCGATGAACCGAGAACAGCGATTGAAATTAGCCTTGGCTCCTGTCGTGGACAAATACGATTACATCCTGATCGACTGTCCGCCCAGTCTGGGACTCCTCGCCATCTTGGGTTTAGCTGCTGCTACCCATTGACACTCCCATCAGCAGATTACAAAAGGATTTTGCTAGATTCTGCCAGAATTAGGTAGAATTCCAACATACCTAATCACTATGCAAAGACTACCAGTCCTACAGTTATGACTCTAGCAGAGCAGAAAATTAAAATTACCTATATCTTCACGCACCATATTCGTTGGGTTCCCTTTGAATTAGTAGCTAAATATATCGATAAGGATCAGTTCGCAATTGACTATGTCATTCTGAATGAAGGAGACCCAATTATTTCATTTTTAAACGAGCTTAATATCCCATGTACGGTCACTTCCTATGGAGATTACAGTAATACCCCAGAAGTCGTCAAATTTATCTATGAACATTTGATTAGAAATAAGACTGATATTGTTCAAACTCATTGGTTCGCAGGAAGTTTGGCGGGAATGCAAGCCGCTTACTACGCCCATGTTCCAGTCCGAATCTTCTACAGGGAACATCCTTCGATTAAATTCTATACACGTCATGCTCCCAGCAAACATCGCTTAATATGGGACTGTGCTACTAATATTATTGGTGCGACCCAATCCTGTAAACAAGGTATGATAGAAGATGGCATCCCCGATCATAAAATTACACTTATACCCTTTGGATTTGATCTCAATGAATTTGAGAATGTAGATTCTTCGCGCATTGAAAAATTGCGATCCAAGTATTTACCCAATCATAATGGCCCCGTTATTGGTGTGGCGGCTAGATACGTTCGATGGAAAGGAGTTGAATACACGATTGAAGCACACAAAAAGGTTCTAGAAGCTTATCCTAATGCAGTTTTGGTTCTTTCGGGAACACATACAAATCGGGCTGATATAGAAGAAAAAATGCGTCAAGCACGGGAAGAAGACATAGTTGCACCTCAGTACCAAGATATTATTAGTATTACAGAAAAGTTATCCGAATTACCCGATCATAGCTATATTGAAATCCCATTTGAAGAGGATCTCTTTGCCCTGTTCAGATTATTTGATGTTTTTGTTCATGTGCCGACTAATCCTTTTCAAGAGACGTTTGGCTTGGTCTATGTAGAGGCAATGCTTTCTAAAGTTCCATCGGTGATTACACTGGCAGGTAGTGCTTTAGATCATGCTGTACACAAAGAGAATGCCTGGGTTGTTGATTACAAGAATAGCGATCAAATCACCCAGGGCATACTCGCACTCTTAAGTGATTCTGTCCTCAGAGAAAATATCATTAATAATGCTTTTCTCTGCGCCCAACAATACGACATTAAGAATCACATCCAATGTCTTGAAGAATTCTATGTATCTGAGTTTCAAAAGAGAAAAGGTTAAGCCTGTAAATTATGCCAACCTCTGTTAGGGGCGACAGATTCCGAACACTCTAAGTTTTCTGGAAAAGTATCAGTCTAAATCTTGATTCCCAAACGAACTTCCTTATCAATACGTTTCAGCATTGGGCTGGGTACTTGCTGGAAATATTCATCGGTGGCTTTACGCGCTCCAGCCCAAGCACCATAGTCATCAATAATCAAAACACCTCCTATCGAGAGTCGAGGGTAGAGATGCTGAAATTCAGCGGCAGTAGATTCGTACCAATCCGTATCTAGACGCAAAATAGAAATAGCTTGTGGTGTGGTTGTCTTCAACGTTTCCACAACATCCCCTTGCACAAACTCAATCTCAAACTCAAAATTATGTGCGGAGAAAGTGGTTTTAACTTCTTCGAGTAAAGCGTAGCACCAGCCAATATCATCCGAATATTTTTCCATCATGTCAAAACCAACATTTCCCCGTTTATCCACATCAACTTCGGTGGGGGCTGTCATACCCTTAAACGTGTCATACAGATATACCTTCCGATCGCTGACGTTTCGCGCCTTCATAATCAAAGCTGCTAATAACGCACTTCCTCCTCTCCAAACACCACACTCAACAATATCACCGGGTATGTTGCGATCAATGATGTAGTTCGTCGCCGTATAAAGTGCAAAAAGTGCCTCCTTACTGGTCATTGTGTAGGGCAATACTTGCTCAAATAAATCCAGGAATACCGGATCTTTATCAATATCGGGTGTGACCTGATCTGTTATGGTCGTTTGATGCTTAGTAGAAAAAACAATCGTGCGCTCGATAGTCATGGTAATAAAGGATAGGAATGGTTTAGCAGGGTGAAAGTTCTAAAGCTTTTATGATTGACTAGGAAATCATCGGTCTAGATCTTGATCCCAAGGCGGACTTCCTTATCAATCCGGATCAACATTGGCCCTGGCACTTCACGGAAGTAGTCATCCGTGGCTTTGCGCGATCCCGCCCAAACACCATAGTCATCAATAATCAGAACCCCTGCGGTCGAGAGTCGAGGGTAAAGAAGCTCAAACTCAAGAGCGGTCGATTCGTACCAATCTGTATCTAGACGCAAAACAGAGATAGTTTCTGGTTGAGTTTTTTTCAAGGTTTCCATCACATCTCCTTGGACAAACTCAATCTCAAATTCAAAGTTGTGTTCGGAGAACGCTTTTTGAACATCTTCCAATGAAGCGTAGCACCAGCCAACATCATCCCCATATTGTTCCATCATTTCCAAGCCAGTCCGGCCATATTTATCCACATCAAATTCGGTGGGGGTTGGCATTCCCTCAAAGGTGTCATATAGGTACAACTTCCGGTCTTTAACGCCCCGCATTTTGAGAACTAGAGCAGCCAATAATGCGCTTCCTCCTCTCCAAACACCGCACTCCACGATATCACCGGGTATGTTGCGATCGAGGACATAGTTCATCGCTGTATACAGTGCAAAGAGTGCCTCTACGCTAGTCATTGTATAGGGTTTGACCTGCTCAAATAAATCCATGAAAACCGAATCTTTGCCCATATCCGGCGTGATCGTATCTTTCATGGTGACTTGATGCTTGGTGGAAAAAACGATAAGGCGATCGCCAGTAATATTCAAGTTCATAATGATTGAGAGATAGTTTGACAAGATATTATGCTCCGCGCTGGCAAGGGAGCAGGGGAGCAGGGGGAAGAAAAAACCACTATTTGAGCAGGTTTTTTTCTCTAGTCCCAACAATTGACATACTCCCCATAGCTAAAGCTAGGGGATTCTTAACTACAGTTAATTCCTGGTTCAGTGACACCACTTATTAATTCAGATTTCTCCTCATTAACAGAGGTGGAAGTCTCCCCAAGCGTTTCCTCGAACGAGGCAGTTTCCGAATGCCCTTCGGTACTGTATTGTTGATACTCGCTACCCAGAATACTCATGCCCTTCTTCAGAATATTAAGTGCCGCATTAGTATCTCGACAAATTTCTGTATGACATTTAGGGCATTTGTGAGTCCGGGTGCTGAGTGATTTCTTCACCCTCAATCCACAGTTAGAACAATCGGCAGAGGTGAAATGTGGGCTAACAGAAACAACTGCTTTATCCCAAATTTTTCCAAAATAGTTTAACCATTGGGTGAATTGATACCAACTCGCGTCTGAAATCGACTTAGCTAAATGATGGTTCTTGACCATATTTTGTATCTTTAGGTCTTCGTACACCACGACATCGTTAGATGTCACGACGCACCGGGCTAACTTCACAGCCCAGTCTTTACGTTGGCGTTGAACCTTCAAATGTGCTTTCCCCAGTCTTTTTCGAGATTTGTGGTAGTTATTTGATTGGGGCTTTTTACCCTTGACAAACTTCCTAGATAGTCGTCGCTGTAGCTTTTTAATTCGCTTTTCAGATGACCTTAAATACTTGGGATAGATGGCTGCATTGTCGTTAGTGTCTTTGTAGA
>NZ_JAYGHR010000018.1:0-62125 GCF_034932365.1 Limnoraphis robusta BA-68 BA1
CGACATTTGAGACTTCCCAGATGGCTTTAAAAGCTACCCGCAAAATTAGAGTAAAGTCAGCCAGAAATATGCTGTCATTTGCTCACTATCGATTTCAACAATTTCTTAAGCATAAAGCTTTTGAGACTGGTAAATTAGTCCTTGATGTCTGTGAAGCCTACACCAGTAAAACAGTTAGCTGGACTGGAGAAATTGTCAACGTGGGTGGTTCTAAGTTAATCAAATCAAAAATAGATGGTCGTGTGATGGACAGAGACATAAATGGCGCACGAGGTATTTTTCTTCGTGCTTTGGTAGATATACCCTGGATGCAACAACATCTTGCATTTGTTAATGAAAGTTAGCAAAAAAGTATCGGCAACTATATAATGTAAAAGACAATTGATAGTACACTTGCACTCAATCAGCCATCGTGTTTGTTCTTCCTGGCTATGAATACTTTCTAGGCTTCCTGATTATCTGTAGCCTAGTTCCCGTTCTCGCTCTTGGTACATCCAAGCTCGTCCGTCCCAAAAGCCGAAGTGGCGCCCGACGCACCACCTATGAGTCGGGTTGTGAACCCATCGGAGGGGCTTGGATTCAGTTCAATATTCGCTACTATATGTTTGCCCTGGTGTTTGTCATTTTTGACGTAGAGACGGTGTTTCTTTACCCCTGGGCTGTAGCCTTCCACAAGTTGGGATTATTAGCGTTTATCGAGGCTTTGATTTTTATCACCATTCTTGTGATTGCCTTAGTTTATGCGTGGCGTAAAGGCGCGTTGGAATGGTCTTAAGTCGTTAGAATCACACAGAAATTATGACAAGCCAGAGTATTACCCCGGAAACCGGAAAAATCATTAATCCCATTGAGCGACCCCAAGTTACTCAAGAACTGTCAGAAAACGTTGTCTTAACGACCGTTGATGACTTGTACAACTGGGCGAGACTGTCGAGTTTGTGGCCGTTGCTATATGGTACGGCTTGCTGCTTTATCGAATTTGCTGCTTTAATTGGTTCTCGCTTCGACTTTGATCGCTTTGGTTTGGTGCCGCGTTCGAGTCCTCGTCAAGCGGATCTGTTGATCACTGCCGGAACCATCACGATGAAATATGCCCCTGTGTTAGTGCGGTTGTACGAACAAATGCCCGAACCCAAGTATGTAATTGCAATGGGGGCTTGCACCATTACGGGCGGGATGTTTAGTATGGACTCGACGACGGCGGTGAGGGGTGTAGATAAATTAATCCCGGTAGATGTCTATATTCCCGGTTGTCCTCCTCGTCCAGAAGCCATCATTGATGCGATCATCAAACTGCGGAAGAAAATTGCCAATGATTCCCTACAAGAACGGGGAAACCTCCAACAAACTCATCGCTACTATACCCGTTCTCATCAGATGAAGGTGGTTGAACCGATTTTGACGGGTCAATATTTACAATCTCAAACTCGTCAAGTTCCACCCAAACAATTAACGGAAGCAATGGGAATGCCCGTACCCCCGGCAATGCTAATCGAACAAACCAAGGAGGAACAGCGTGGCTGAGACGGAAGAAGCAGCAATTGTTGAAGCTGGCCCAATTTCTCAATGGCTGAGTCAAAATGGATTTGAACATGAATCGTTAGAACGAAATCACTCGGGAGTAGAGATCATTAAGGTCAGTCGAGATTACTTGATTCCCTTATCTACAGCCCTCTACGCCAAAGGATTTAACTGTCTACGATGTCAATGTGCCTATGACCTTGGCCCGGGCGAAGATCTCGTCAGTGTCTATCATTTGGTAAAAATTGACGATGATGTGGAACAACCCGAGGAAGTTTGCGTCAAGGTATTCGTTCCAAGAGATGATCCCAGGGTTCCGTCAGTGTACTGGATTTGGAAGGCTGCCGACTACCAAGAACGGGAGTCTTATGATATGTACGGTATCGTTTACGAAGGTCATCCTAATCTGAAGCGAATTTTAATGCCAGAAGATTGGGTGGGCTGGCCGTTGCGAAAAGACTATATCTCTCCTGATTTCCATGAGTTGCAAGATGCCTATTAATGATTGTCGGGTCAGATTGATGACTGATTAATACAAACGGCACTCCTGTCAATTTGAGGGAGTGCTGATTACAATCTAAAGAAAATAGGCAAAAGCAATCTACGCTGGGATGGAGGCAGCCCAAACGCATTGCCAGATTTCGGAAAAGTCTGGTATAGTTGCCTACGATTAGGTAGCATTTATGTCTAGCCTAAGCTTCGTTATTTTTAGCCGCAGGGCTTGCGGTGTCAGCCTGTGGAGCGAGTGTAAGACCTGAAAGATTTCTAAGTCTAGAGGGCATCTGCATTGAAGCAGGAACCTAAATCGTCAGGTTTAGGAATCTTCTCCCTTCAGGGAGGAAAGGATGCCAAGAGAGCGCATATGTACGATACCATTTAGGTTGCAACATTATACAGTCCTGCGGGACTTGTCTTCGTACAATACTTTGGTGGAGGAGTTTAATTGTGAGTACTATTCGAGGATCAGTATTTCAGGATCTTAACGGTAACGCTATTTTTGATTTGGGAGAAGGTCTTCCCAACGTTACTGTATTTTTGGATGATAATGGGGATGGTTTACCCACCGATCTCGAACAGGTCAGGCTGACCGATTTCAACGGTGAATACACATTTGCTGATTTACCCGCAGGAACCTTTGTTCTCGATCAGGTTACACCCCCAGGCTTCAATGAACCTCTAGGAGTTCCCATCTCCCTAGCAACAACGGGCGATGTAAACGAACGGATTGATGTCAACATCCTTAATGTCAATCCCGTCCCACCTGTCAATCCGGTTCCAACAACCACAACTCTTAGCGGTGCGGTTTATATAGATAACAACAGAAATGGAATCTACGAACCGTTTGGAGAATTGGGTGAACCCACGTTAGCGGAAGGGTTTCCCAACGCAGCTATCTACATTGACCTCAACAACAGTGGTTTCTTTGAACTCAGCGAACCCTCAGCAATCCCGAACGAAGCTGGATTCTATATCTTTGAGGGCTTACCCCCGGGTTCCTATCTGCTGAGAGCTGATCTCCCGAGTGGATTTGAGTTAATCGATGACGATAGCTCGATTGACGATAACTCAATTGTTGCTAATGTCAATTTTGGTATCAATCAATTTGATATCGGGGTGATTAACCCGAACAGTGTCTACGGTCGTGTAATCCGTGATCTCAATGGTGATGGTATACCCAATCCTAATGAACCTCCACAGGAGAATATAGACGTTACAATCGTTAACCGGAACACCGATGACATTGAAACAGCTACGACAGATAATAACGGGTTTTACATCATTGATGGTTTAGATACCGCGATTGACGGAGAAGATGATCCCCAAAACCCCTTTGCAAACTACATTGCCAGAACTGAACCTGAACGGTTTGCCAACGCATTTGAGATAGAGTTTGGTACGCCTTCAAGTAGTTATGTGTTTACTTCTCCGGTTCCTCCCGTGGGTGCGTTTCCAGGGGAAATCGGCCTCACACTCGTTCAAGGGGAGAGCCTGCAAGTCAACGCTACACTGGTGTTTAATCCTGCGGGATCGTCTTTATTGCTGCCCAATAGTATTGCCGGTGTCGTCTTTAATGACCGCAATGCCAACTCCCTGCTTGACTTTGACCCAGTGACGGGTCTAGCAGATGATCTGGTCACAGATGCGACCCTGTTTATTGATCTCGATGATGATGGTGTCCGTGGGGACGATGAACCGACCACCACAACGGACTTTAACGGAAACTTTGCCTTTACCAATTTACTACCCACACCGAATATTGATCCGATCACAGGTCTTGCTGCGATCGAAGATACCTATGTCGTTCGAGTTGAGCCAACAGACGATCTGGGGAACTTAACCACTCCAATTGCTGCGATCACTCTAGGTGCTGGCGAAGCTGCTCAATTAACCTTCGGACTTTCGGGTGTAGTTCCCTTCCCGCCCGAAAACCAATTTGCTCAAGTGGGCGGTGGTATCGACGCCGATGCTCTGATTCCCGTCAGAGGCTTCACTCCCACAGTCGCGACATTCCCAGTTGTCTAATTCGGATTTACAACTCGACGGTTTAATGAGAAGTCGTTAAGTTTTTTGTATTGAGTCATCCCTAGAAAGATCAAGGTGAATTTGATCAACCTTCATCCTTTTCTGGGGTGATTTTTTTTGTAGATTTTCAGCATTATATCAAAAAATGTATCAAGATACTCAGATCATCAACAGAGAAAACGATATTATGAAATAATTAGGAAAAAATTAAGTTAAGTTTAACTTCAATCAAATTGTATCAACAGCAAACGGCTTTAAAGTTTCCTGCCAGTATCTTTCGATTAGACAACGGATTAACCATTATTCATCAGGAGATCTCTGCAACTCCAGTGGTCGTAGTCGATGTTTGGGTTAGAGCTGGAGCTGTGCAGGAGCCTGATCATTGGTCAGGTATGGCTCATTTCCTAGAACACATGATTTTTAAAGGGACAGACAAAATCGCTCCCGGAATCTTTGACCAAGTGATCGAAAGTCGAGGGGGAGTCACGAATGCCGCTACAAGTCACGACTACGCCCACTTCTACATCACAACCGCCGAGCAGTACCTCGAAGATACCCTAACCCCTTTGGGAGAATTGCTCTTACAAGCGAAGATTCCTGATGATGAATTTATCCGAGAGCGGGATGTAGTCCTCGAAGAAATTCGTCAAGCGCAAGATGATGTAGACTCCATTGAGTTTCAGTTGATAATGGAAAATATCTATAGTCATCATCCCTACGGGCGTCCGGTGCTGGGAACTCCTGAGAAATTAATGCAGCGATCGCCAGAAGAAATGCGCTGTTTTCATCAATGTCATTACCAACCGGACAATATGGCGGTTGTGATCGTTGGGGGAGTCAAACAAAATCGGGCGATTAATGCGATCAAACAGGCTTTTGATTCCTTTCCCTCTCCTCAAAACTGTCCTTGTATCGGGTTAACGCCTGAACCAAAAATTAGAGAAATTCGTCGCCAGGAACTGCAATTACCAAATGCTGAACAAGCCCGATTAACTTTAGCTTGGCTTGGCCCGGATGTCAAACAGTTGCGAGAGGCCTATGGCTTAGATTTGCTTTCGGTGATCCTCGCCGAAGGACGAACTTCTCGTTTAGTGCGGATGTTGCGGGAGGAATTGCAACTGGTTGATCATGTGATGAGTAACTTTTCTTTGCAACAACAATCGAGCTTGCTGACGATTAGTGCTTTGTTAGATACACAGCATATTGAAACCGTTGAAACGCTAATTCGTGATTGTATTTCCTCACTGCAAAGCGAACCGATTTCTGAACTCGAACTGAAACGGAGTCAACGTTTACTCTGTAATGATTACGCTTTTTCCACAGAAACACCCGATCAGTTAGCGGGTTTGTATGGCTATTACTTTACGGTTGCCGAACCCGAGTTATCGATGATTTATCCCACTGAAATTCAATCTTTTGAACCTGATGATTTGCAAGAACTAGCGCGAAAATACTTAAGTTTAGATTGCCATGCCGTGACGGTGATTCTACCGGGTTAGAAATACAGATTCAATCACACAGACAGGTCATGGCACTTCTCTAAAGTTAGGACTCTAGACGATAAACATCCGCCAGCAATTCATTCGCTTTGAGCCTTCTTTCTGGAGCGGGAGCATCATAGATAATCAATATAGAATTAGATTCTCCTAAACAGGGAAAATGAGCAATACCTTCGGCGTTATCGGCTCCTACTTTAATCGGCAAATCAAACATCACTTCTAAATGTTTGGAGTCCTGCCAATAAATCATTTCTTCAGTTCGCTTCTCAATATTTTTTAAGCGAAAGATTCGCATTGCCCCATTTAGATCCATTGTGGGGCCGGCGAGAATAATTAAATCTCCATCATGTAAATAAAGTTCTCGAATTCCTAATCCATCCAAGTCAATAAAATGTTTTCGATAGAGTTCTCCCTCTTTTTCCATCGGTTTAAGCATGAGAACACCCGGTTTTTTTTCGGCAACTTCGATCTCTAAAATAATCGCTAAACCTCGCAAAACAGGCCCTCTTAACCCTAAGAAAATCCGATCACCATGAATGGCTAACCCCTCAATATCAAGTCCGTTATCTTTTGAGGGTAAACCACTGGAAACAATGGCACCAATATGAGGATCTTTTTTGAGACTTTCAACTAAAATATTACCTTCTTTTGTTGTTTCTAAACGAGCGGCTGTCAGTTTTTTCTCAGGATCATCTTTCAACGTACAAGACTTAACCAAATTTCCATCAATAACAGGAATACGAGCAATTAAATAACGATTCGCCTCCGATGTCACCTGAGATAACCGCTCAACATCTTTTTGGGGATCTTTTCCCTTGGGTTTTTTGCGTTTGGTACTGTGAGAACCCATCACCCATAAGTAACCCTGAGAATAATCTAAACCTTCGATATCAATTTCATCCTCAGTATTGGGGAGTTCAAGAAAATCCGAAAGAGGAAAATGCTGATGATTGCCAAAAACCAACGGTTCAACTGGGGAAAGTCGCTCGACTCCCAACAACTCATCAGAACCCACCCACAAACTACCATCGGGTGTCATCACTGCGGCTGAGAGTTCACCGACTAAATCATCGGAACCATTTTCAAAGCGTAGTAATACTCGACTCAGTAAAAAACCTTCTGACATTGGCTTGATTAATCACAGTTGTCTTTGATGTTGTGATCTTACTCGATTTTTGGCTTAGGTGGTTTTAAACTGACAATAACGAGCTTGTACAATCATATAAATTCCATAGGCAACCAAACCTAAAGCCACTATTGCCAGTAAAATTTTACCATAGGGCTGCTGTGCTAAGGTTTGTAACGCTCCCTCGAGTCCCTCAACTTGACTGGGATCAAATTGTCGAGCGGCTTGAATTAAAAAGAAACCTAACATCATAAAAATAACGCCTCTCGCGGCAATTCCAAAGCGACAGACGTTTATAATTAATTTTTTTTGTTTATAATCAAGTTCTGCTAAATTCAACTTCTTCTGAAACTTCGTCTGATAGGCTTGATAAATAAAATATAAACCTAGTCCCATAATAAGCAGACCCAGAGTTCCGACTAACCACTGACCAAAGGGTTGTGAGAGTACACGAGCCGTCCAAGTTTGTTGGCTATTACCTCCACCAATACTCGATCCAATTGCTAATAAAGCGGCATTGAAGGCTAAACTGGCATAGATTAAACCACTAAGAATATAACCCAGCCTTGTGGCAATTCCTTTAGCATCTGTCCCTTTATTTTCAGGATCTTTGATGGCTTCTACAAATCGCCAGATGACATATCCTACTAAACCAACTGCGACTAAAATTAATAAAATTTGTCCAAAAGGTTGAGCAGCAATGGTTCGGAAAGCACCGTTGATATCGGTTGTTTTTCCGTTGGAATTACCAAAGGCTGCCATGACTGCTAATAAACCAATCAACCCATAAACAGCTCCTTTTGTTGCATATCCAAAACGAGCTAATCTTTCCACCCACATGATTCATTTACTCCACCAATTAAAAAGAGTTATAAAAACCAGTAACTAGAAGTTAGTACAGCGATCAAAGAGTTCTTGATACTGTTGCTGATGTTGGGGATTATCGAGAACTAATTCAACTCTCACTTTAGCGCATCCATGATCATCTTCTAGAGCAATCGTTTGTAATAAATCACTGGCTGCTTTTAAAGAAGCAAATTCCCCTTTAACGCTGACTTGATGAGGTCTAAGTTTGGTTGATTCTAGTTCAACTCCCGTTATTTTTCCTTGTGATAAATCAATTTCAGCTAGGGGTTTTCCAGGCGATCCAACTTGTTCTACAATTAATTTTTCTCGTCGAACTGGAACTTCAACGATTTCAGTTTCCACTGTTTTACGAACGATCACTTCACCAATTTTTCGCCGTTCGTGCTTCACCGATAATCGTTCAGAAAGTAGACGAATTGTTTCATGATCTAGGGTCTTTGTAAAGGATTCATCTGCCCAATTAGTAAGATCATCGTTATCATCATTTTCTGAATCATCAACCGATTCAATCTTTTTCTCTTCGGTTACATTTTCAATCAAATGAGCTGAATATTGATTCAACTTTTCTCGCATTTTATCCGTTAATTCGATAAAAAATCGATGATCATCTAAATCTACTTTTAGGATCGACTTTTGATGAACTCTAAACAAAGGCTTTGATTGTCCAGGCAGAGAAAAAAGAATCTGAATTGGGTCAGACTCATTTTTTAATACTCGTTCGACTTGACCGATTAATTCTCCTTGTTCATCGACAACCGAATAGGTCTGAACATCTTGAAGATTTAATGAATTATCAGGAGAAGAAACAGTAGGATAACGCTCTTGAGTAGTCATATTATGATGTTGATATAAGTTGATTCGCTAAAAAATTAAGTTTTTATTGAGTTAAAATTGAATAGAGGCGTTAGGTGGCTGGTGTTAGAAATAATCTAAGACCAGAAAAACCACCTAAGACCCAAACTCAACCTAACTATCACGGCTTTTGATCAACCCGGTTTTATCGTTTAACAACGGGTTTTCCATCTTTATCAACCCGCAATTCTTCACGACGGAGGGTTTCTTCAGCCGTTACAATATCGCGATCAACTTCTTTGCGGACATTCACTTCTTCACGCACATAAGCTTCCTTGTGAATATCTGCGGTTTCTTCGTAAATATCCATACGAGCGACTTCACCTTCTTTAAAATTCGCAGTACCCGGTGTTACCACTTCTCCGGCATTTGAAGGAGTCGTTCGTTCAATAACTACACGCTCTTTTTCAATCGGAACAGAAGCCTGAGCTTTCTCTGTTTCTACGGTTTTTCCGATAACAACTTCTCCCGCTTTATGACGATCTTTATTCGCAATTAAGCGTTCTTCATAGAGCTTGAGTGTACCATGATCGCGCTCGTTGAGCTCAAATAATTCTTGATCGTTATCATCGCGGTAGTTAGTACCATTACCATTCGCTACAGGTTGACGAGTGCGATAACTTTGGCGAACCCGTTCTTCGTAGTCATAGTCTACAGTCATATTGCCATCATACTGTGGTAAAGCCTCAGCTTGTTCTCTGCTGGTTAAACCCAAAGCATATAGCTTACGATCATTAAAATCAATCCGAGAACGACCGACAGGTAATAAGACCTTCTTACCAAAAATCCAGAAACCTGTGTCAATTACAAAATAACGAATTCGACCTGCTTCATCAACTAAAGCATCATCAACTGAACCGATTTTTTCGTTACTGGTTCCCGCATAAACGGTATAACCTTTGAAGTCGTTTCCTTTAAACAACTCATCCACGTAGTTGGGATAGTATTCTTTAATTCTTACTAATGTCATAATTTATTGTGTTTTTGTTTCAACTACACTTACCATATTAGAAAATGAGCGAGTGTAATCAATCCCCCCACCGGGAGATTTAAAAGCTATGTCGGGGGATGGATGATAAAAATAGAGAAAAATTTAGATACTTAAGAAAACAAAGATAAAAATTATCTTAACCTTTCTAAAGATTCAAGAAAGGGCTATTGAAATTGAGAAAATTAGAGAGTAAGAGGGTAAAAATATGACAAGAGCAGCAACAGACTACAAACGAGGAGTTGGAGTTTTTCAAACACGGAGACAGGTAGAACAAGCACTGGATCAATTACGCGATCGCAATTTTGATCTCAAACAAGTTTCTGTGATTGCGCCGGACTCCGATAGAGACTCAGAAGTTGAAGTTTATACTCATTCTCAAGGAAATCACGCGGATACAGGGGCGGTTTCCGGTGCGATCGCCGGAGGGACGCTCGGTATCATCACTGGATTATTAGTCGGTTTGGGAGCGGTGGCAATTCCCGGAATTGGGCCGATTTTATTAGCAGGTGCCGAAGCAACCGCGTTGGCGACAACCTTAGCGGGAACGGCGATAGGTGGCACATCCGGCGGAATTATCGGGGCTTTAATTGGTTTAGGGATACCTGAAGATCAGGCGAAAGTTTATAATGATCGACTCTCCCAACATCAATATATTGTCATCGTAACCGGAACACCCCGAACGGTTGATCAAGCAGAAGACATCCTTCGCCATCAAGGAATGGAACAATGGCACGTTTATGATGCTTTGCAAGTCGAAGTTACACCGATGATCGATGATGAGGTTTCCAGTTCTTCCTTTGAAGATCAAGAAAGAGCGATCATTACTCCCCCCGAAATCCAACGAAAAGTCGGACATCCAGAACATTCTGAACGGATCGAACGAGAAGAAAGAACAATTATTACCCCTCGTGTTGAGACAAAAAACTCTATTGAATACGATGGCAGACCGGAAGTGATTGAGTATCAACAACGTCAACAAACCGTCACTACCACTCCGTCAGAAGTCAAACAAAACGTTGTACATCAAGGAGATCCCAAAATGATGAAACGTCAAGAAAGATCCAATGTAAACCCTCGCGTCGAGGCTAAAAACTCTGTTGAATATGAGCAGCCACTAGAGATAGAAAATCCTGTTGAATCTAATCGACGAGTTGAGACACAACATCCTGTTGAATACGATCAACAACGTCAAGAAAGAGTGAATTCACTGGAGAATCTCAAAAAAGAGGATCGCCAAACGATGGAGGGTAAAAAACTATCAGATAATCCAGAAGTCATCGTAGTAATTGATCGACGGGATGCTCAATACAAATCCCCGGAAAAACGTCAGTAAAAACTTCATATTATTCAAAAATTAAATAGGAGTAAACAACATGAAAAAGTTAACATCTTTAATGATTGGGAGCCTAGTTTTATTAGGTGCGGCTGGATGTGATGTTGCTCGTACCAGTGCTGACGCTCCCACCTCTATCGACGGTGAAGTTAAAAATCCCCGAATGATAGAAGAAACAAAACAAGACGCGGATAAAAATATTCGTCAAGCGCAATTAAACTCAGATATTCGGGCGCGAGAAGAACGTAATAATTGGTCTGGAGATCGACAAGAACGTTCGGATTCGGATCTTGAAAGCGAAGTTCGTGCTAAATTAGAAGCGAATATTCAGGGAAGTAAACTAACCGTTCAAGCCGAAGATGGTGCAGTAATAATCGCTGGAACCGTACCCACTCAACGAGCATATGAAACGATTGAACCGTTATCCAAAGAAATTCTTGGGGTTGATTCGGTTGATATTAGTAGGGTCGAAGTCGTAGAACCTATAGAATCTTAGTAAGCGGTTCACTCAACTCAGTTAAGAGCAACTTTTGATGTAAAAAAGATGGGTTTTGAAACCTTCTCAATTTTCGGGCTTGATCGGGGTGGCTTGGGTGTTTTATTAACGGGTAGTTGATTGAGTCGATGGAAAATTTGAGTCACTAGCTTGTATAATCAGAACGAAGTCTGTTTAACAGCGATTACTGATTTTACTTCAACATCTCCCATGAGTCGTTCTCCAAAAACGGGTACAAAAATTGTCTTATTTACGATGGGAATTGCCCTGATTATTATCGCCGTGATTGTGGTCTTAAGGGGTTTAGGTATTTTATCCGCTATTCCCGACTTTATCATTTGGGCGTTGGTTCTTCTAACGCTGGGGATAGGCATCATAGGAGGGCTATTAAGCCAGGGAAATTAAGCATTAGATTGAAGCACAATTGCTCACTGTTAGTGTATCTGAGTCCGAATAATAATGGACTCTACCCAAAGGTAGAGTTAAAAATTATATCTCTCAGCAGAAGCCATTTGCTTTGTATCGTGTTATCCTATTAGTCTCGATCCTAAAGGGAAACCGAAATAAACGTAATGTTAGAGCGAACAGCCCAGTTAAAACAGGCGTTAGTTGATTTTGTCTATGATGCAGAGGGAGACTTAGCGGTTGCCTTTGAACAGTATGTCGCCACTCATGGGAGTCGAGATCGTCAAGATATTCGTCTGCAAAACTTGGTTGTAGATATGTTTTTAAATGCAGGCGAAGTTAGGGATCAGACTCCCATTGATCTATTCTTGGCGAGTCAGTCTGACTTGACTGCAAGCGATCGCGATCTGCTAAAAAATTGGCAGCAAACCTTCACAGGCTTATTTGAAATCATAGAGATTCAGCCCGAAAGTTTCAAGTTAATGAACTGGTTAACAGCTAAATATTATACTGTTTTTCCGAGTCCAGAAATTTCTCAGTCAGACATGGATAAATGGAAACCGGGTGATATTTTGCTGAGTCGTATTGCTCCTTTACCGGATGGAAACTGGATGTTTTCTGGGGCTTGTATTCCCAAAGGGAAACTGGGTAAACCTAAACTTGCTGTTGTTATTGGTGAATTTAAGGATAACTATCCAAATCAACTCTATGGAGATGCACCTGATCTTTTAGAAAAAGCCTGGGAGTCTGTGCTTAAATATCATCAAGAATTTGTTGATTGTTTGGGGAGTGATCGTATTTTATTACCGGGATATCAGCTTAACAAAAAAATTACTGAATTGCAAGAAAGATTAAGCAAAAAACAATTAGAAGCGGCAGGAATTGATAGTTCAAAATCTCTCAAACAGATTATTCAAGAAGCGGGAGTCGATGAGACTGAAATCAAAGCTTCAGCCACAGAAGCGGGTGTCGATGAGAAATCAGTTGAACAAGTGTTAGGAAATAATGACTCTCCGATGCTTTTTCCCAAAGTACAACTTCCCGATGAAATCAAACGGGCGGAACAAGTCATGGCTTTTTCTCATCCTCGTTGGGGTCAAATGTTCGTTCCAACTTATCCTAAATTTGTGAGTGTACTTGAAGCAGAAGATCCGGTTACTCAACCCAATTCTGATAAATTGGTGCGAAAGTATTTAGAAGATAAAGAGATTAATACTTTTATTTGGCAACAACTGAAAGAAGAATATCCAACTCAACTAGAAACTCTCTTAAAAGCAGTATTAGAACGTCCCGATTTTAACTTAGAACGAGATTTTGAACCGATGCTCAAACAATACAATAAATCTCTAGAACCTCAACTTCCAGAAATTGCGAGTGTTCCTCAACATCTGCATCAGTTATTTGAGGAAGCCGTTGCTCAGGTACAGTCCAAATCTAAAAGTAGTAAGAAGAAAAAGAAAGGCAAGGGTTTTCAAGAAGCTTAAGGAATGGTGATTTATAGAGGAGTTGTAATAGAATTCTGTTTGCTCATCATAAAAAACAGAGCCTATTACAGCTCCGCTCAAGAATCGTTCTACTGTCTTACCTGTCCCTATGCACCTTGTTCATACAGTCAAACTCTGAAAAAAAAGAGTTTAGTTTAATTTTTGTATTTAGTTCAGTTTAGGCGTGTCTTGCAACTAATCCCCAGATAAAGATCAAAAGCATTGCACCTAATACTGCAAAGATAATACTTGGAATTGTTAATGCTCCGGCTGAGGCGGCGGCGGCACCGCTACTTCCCAATAAAGTTTTACCCAGATAACCACCAACCAATGCACCTAAGATTCCTAGTCCTAATGTGGCAAAAATACCGCCTCCTTGATTACCCGGGTAAATTAGTTTTGCAAGCGCACCTGCAATCAAACCCAAAGCTAACCAAGCTAAAATACCCATAATTTTTTTCCTCAAATTTTTTTCTTGATGTTCTTATCCTATCGCTTTCAGCAGTAGAGCGTCTTCTACCAATAGAAGGAACATATTTAGAGTCCATAGAAAGAGGAAGTGTTAATAATTCTCTATCTGGAGAAATAGCTTTTTATTCACAAGCTCATCACTCAGAGAGATGATTTAACGTCTCATTTAATTCTATATTTAAGTCTAATGAAGTTCCCAATGAACAGGAATAAAAGAGATGAATTTACTGATGAATGCTGGCATAGATGCCGCTCCTCATTTTCCAGTTTCAGCCGTAGTTGTAGGAGTTGTTGGCTTTCTTGCAGCCACTTCAATTGGTTCTATTGCCTGGTACAATTCTAAACGACCTCCGGGTTGGGAAGATAAAGAACGTCCTGATTTTGTTCCCAATGTGGATAAGTCAGAAGATCCCGGTCTAGGTTAATAGATCACTAAAATTCCTAGCATTTTGAATGTTTTTAAATAAGCTAGATCATGCTATAACTCATTTTAAACGATTTAGCTTTCACTTGTACTTTATCTCTTTTAATAAGGAGGATATTATGGCAGATACTCATAAGAAAACGGGTGGCGATGAAGGTCATTATGATCGTAACATTCAACCTGCTGAAGTTGGCGCTCGTCAGGATAGAGAGGGTGATCAATATAAAAAGTTGCCTGAAAAAGAAGGCGGAATTGATACGACTAAAGGCTACACCGTTGATCAAGAAGGGTTAATGAATAATTACGCCATTGAACCTGAAATGTACGTTAATACACCTGGAGATTTACGGGAAGAAGAGGAAGCTGAAAAACAAGAACGAGTGGAAGAGTTAAAAGAGGTTCAAAAACACGGTCAAAAAGGTCAGGGTGTGATCTAATCTAGGCTTTATCTCCAAAAAAGATAGATAGGAGCTTTATCTCCCGCAAAGGTTTGCCCAATCTTGCAAACTTCAATAGCGGGAGTTTTTTAGATATAAATTTTCAAAAATATTAAGCTGTAAAAATATTGTTATCAAAATCAGTCTTTTGACGGATTAGTTTATATCAATTTTTGTTTAAATTATAAATATAGAGATTAAAAACGCTCTAAAAATTGTTCAAGAATAGGAGATATTTAATCATGTCTACTGAAGATAAAGCAAAAGCAACAGCTAAAAATATCGAAGGGAAAGCTCAAGAAGCTATGGGTAAAGTAACGGGCGATCCCGAGGATCAAGCTGAAGGTAAAATGAAGCAAGGACAAGCTCAAGCTCAACACACTGTTGAAAATGCCAAAGATAAAGTAAAGAAAGCAGTTGACTAATAAAATCTAAATTTGTTGAGGTTTAGTTTCTAGTTACTATGAGGTTCAGATGAACCTCTTTTTTTTTAGAATATAAAAACCCGATTTCTCCAAGAGATCGGGTTTTTGCAAGGGATTCTATTGAATAAAACTAGGAAAAATCTGCATCAACAGATCCACCCGGTTCGTGAGCGATTAAAATTTGACGGTTTCCCAAGTCTGTAGTCCGTTTTTCTGAGTTGGGTTGTAACTCATTGGGATCTTCTGATTTAAAATACTCTTCAAGTTCAACAGCAGGGTCAACACCGGGATCTACATCAGAATCTATTGCGCGATCGCGATCTGATGGTTGTTGATTATTCATAATCATGTTCAAATTATCCTTTGATCTGACAAATAACATCTGATTGATCTCTAGATTAACGATAATTTTAATAGGTTGACCTCTTGCTAATGAAATAAATTAATGAACTTTTTTAATATAGGTTTAGGGGCGCAAGCCTTATACCCCTAGCAAATACAAAATTTTTATTTCTAGTGTTTAAATGACTAATGAATCTGAATGCACAGACTAACCTGGCACTCAGTTCTTAGAGTCGATACTTCAACCAGATTGAGGTCACAGTCCCAATAAAGTGAGCCGCAACACCATTCAAATTAGCAACGAGAATCAAAACATCCAGCGCTCGCACCGCTTCGCTGGCATCGGTTAGCGTCGTTCCTGGAGGTTGGGAAATAGTTTTAGCAACTAACACGGCGGCTGTTAAACCGGAACCGATTAAAGTCACAAAAATTCCCCCTAAACCGATGATTAATCCGAGATTTATCAGTCGAATTAAATCTGATTTAGGAGGGGGTTTAGTGGAGTCAGCTTTTCGCAAACGTTGACCAACTCGCGTATACCAAAATGACAAAACAATACTCGCTCCGGCTGCTAAAATTCCACAGACTGCCAAAAATATTCCCCCTCCCATTGCTGGATTCGTTTGTGCGGAAACCTGACGACCTGTAATTACAAATAACAAAGAAATTCCCGAAACCAAAACTCCCACGAGTTGTAGCCAGAAGCAACTCCATCCAGTCAAACGTAGGTTCAATGCTTTCTTCTTTAATGTGGTAGAAACGGACGAACTATTCATCTTGAAATTTTGCTATTGGGTTTTTAAAACGTTTGATAAAGCTGACATTATTTAGCCTCAATTTTCAACAAAATCCAACTATAAAGCTGATGAAACTTTTCTCAAAATCCTGTTTATATTCAGCAATACATGAGGATATTCACTGCATCTTTCAGCTTCTAGGATTTTAACGAGGGTTGAGATTGTCGGCGATAAACTGAACTGAGCAACACATCTAATACACCTGCCTGTCTTGCTCTGAAGACAGCTTGATGAGTAATCAAATCACCAACATCGAGAATAATTTGACCTTGTTCATCTCGAATGATGCGCTTAATTGGACGGCCTAGAGCTGCCTTAATTTCCTTGTCTTGTGTGATTTGAGCGATTTGTTCTTCAGAGAGTTTAACATCTTTTGGCTTCTCTTTGCTTCTTCCTCCTCCGGGTGATCCCATCTGAACTTGTTTTAGATAACTCGGTACTATCACTTGTTATAACCTCCTGTTTGGTTTTTGGATTGAACGCCATTTTAGTTGAAAATGTAGGTTTTAAAAAACTATATTTTAAAAATTTGCCCCACTTCTAATATAGTTAGAATCTCCTCTAAGTTTTATCTCCCATAGGTCATAAGTTTAGCGTTAAAGGGCATTGTCATCAAAAATAGAGTCCTTCAACTCCATTGAGAACCGTCCCCAAAAATACCCAGAGTCTCAAAGTTTGTTATTTTAGCAAAGGAAAATACCAGACTGACCCAAATCAGATTAAATCATTCTAAAAATTATGAAAATTCTAAACAATATTCACCTTGATCAAAACAACTCTTTAGATTTGACAATCTCAGGCTGAAGTTTGCAAAACAGTCAACGTTGCTCCGAGCAATAGTGTACAAGTTTAGAATTTCCCCACTAAATTTTTGGCAAATTAACGGCAAACAGGGGTAATTGTTAACTGGTCACGGGCCACTGACTGCACCTCCTGATGGTAATTTCTGTCCGATTGCAGTGATTAATCCGTCTTAGGTTAGAGGAAATTTGATCTATATTTATATATCTTAAAGATATTGGTGTAAAATCGGAAAGTTTGACCCTAAATCCAACGGTAAGGCGAGCATTGCCTCAGTTAAATCATCTGAAATTAGATGGATTAATCAGACAGTAGAGGGAACGATCATCATGGATATTACAACCGTTTGGGAAGAACTCGCCTGGGAACGAGGCGGCAAAATTATATATATTATTATCGATGGGGTTGGAGGGCTTCCTCACCCCGAAAAAGGCGGCACTGAACTGCAAATTGCTCACACTCCCAACCTCGATCAAATTGCTCAACAGTCGAGTTGTGGATTGTTAGAAATTGTCGGCCCGGGAATTACACCCGGAAGCGGCCCGGGTCATTTAAGTTTGTTTGGTTACGACCCTCTGATTTATGATGTGGGTCGGGGAATTTTATCGGCTTTGGGGATTGAATTTGACCTACAACCGGGAGATGTTGCCGCACGGGTTAACTTCGCAACTGTTGATGAACAAGGAAACGTTTCAGACCGTCGTGCAGGTCGCATTGACACTGATTTGAACCGTCGTTTATGTAAAAAAATTAACGAAAAAGTTACCCTAGATTTTGAGGGTGAATATTTTTTTGAAACCGTTAGTCAACATCGAGCGGTGTTTGTATTACGAGGAAAAGAATTAGATGGTCAGTTGGAAGATACCGACCCTCAAGTGACGGGAATTTCGCCAAAAGATCCTAAACCGTCGTCAGAAGAATCGGAAGTAACAGCCGAGTTAGTGAGGTCTTTTATCGCCCAAGTTAATCAAGTTCTCGCGGATGAACAACCTGCGAATAGCATTTTAATGCGAGGATTTGATCGTTATGTTCCTTTTCCGTCTTTAAGCGATCGTTTTGGCTTAAATGGGGTTTGTATCGCTGATTATCCCATGTATCGAGGGGTGAGTCGTTTGGTGGGAATGGACGTTTTACCGCGTCCGGGTGGCATGAAACAACGCTTTCAAGTGTTAGAATCTTGCTACGGTGATGATTATAATTTCTATTTTCTTCATGTTAAACATTCTGATAGTCGCGGCGAAGATGAAGACTTTGATGCTAAAGTTCAGGTGATTGAAGAAGTCGATCAATTGATGCCGATTGTTACTCAATTAAATCCCGATGTATTAGTCGTCAGTGCGGATCATTCTACACCTGCAATTCTGGGCTGTCATAGTTGGCATCCGGTTCCCGTAATGATGCGAGCAAAAACAGCAAGAATTGATGAGGTGGCGACGTTCGATGAATATGCTTGTTTGCACGGTGCGTTGGGAACAAGACCCGGTGTTCATTTAATCGGATTGGCATTGGCTCATGCTCAACGATTGCGAAAATTCGGGGCTTAATTTTGGTATATTTTTTATTAGTTATTTGGAGTCATTTTATGGGATTTAAGAAAATTTTTCGGCTACTAAAAGAAACATTTAAAGAATGGCAAGAGGATAAGTCTTCTAGTTTGGCGGCTGCTTTGGCTTATTACACTGTTTTTTCATTGGCACCGTTATTAATTATTGTGATTGCGATCGCCGGAGCTATTTTTGGAGAAGAAGCGGCTCGGGGTGAAATTGTTGGTCAAATTCAAGGGTTAGTCGGAAAACAGGGTGCAACGGTTATAGAAGAAGCAATTCAAAATGCAGATCAACCTCAAATTAGTAGTATTGCTTCAATTTTTAGCATTATTTTTCTGTTGATGGGTGCGTCTGGAGTATTTCTTCATTTGCAGGAATCTCTCAATGCCATCTGGAATGTGAAAGCCCAGCCTAAAAACGGTATTGCCGGATTTATTAGAAAGCGCATTTTATCATTTTCTGCGGTTCTCGGAATTGGATTTTTACTATTAGTTTCTCTAATTCTCAGTGCTGCTATTTCAGCGATGAGTAATTATTTGAGTGGTCTAATTCCCGGTGCAGATTTCTTGTGGCAAATTCTCAACTTTGTGGTTTCTTTTGGGGTGATTACTCTGTTATTTGCCTTAATGTTTAAGTTCTTACCCGATGCTAAAATTCAGTGGAGTGACGTTTGGATTGGTTCGCTGATTACGGCTTTCTTATTTACGATTGGGAAATTTGCCCTCGGACTCTATCTCGGACGGGGCAGCTTTGGTTCAACCTATGGCGCTGCGGGTTCTCTGGTGATTATTTTGGCCTGGGTTTACTACTCCGCTCAAATTCTATTTTTTGGCGCAGAATTTACTCAAGTTTATGCGAGAAAATATGGCTCTCGAATTGTTCCCGATGAACACGCGATCCGAGTTTAATTTACGAGAAAAAACCGTTTGTTATCAAGGAATTTTTGTATAAAAATAGATGGAGTGAAGCCCAGAAAAGACCAAAAGTTAAACAGTTGAAATTAGGGATTTTCAGAGCAACACTCGATCTATAAATGTAAAATTTATTCTTGAAAAGATTCTATGAAGGTAACTTCACCATTTCTCTAACGTTCCCTTCTACACTGCCAACTCCCCGCATAAATTCCCGATCTTGTGGACAGACTTTCATTTGCATTCCAAATTTGGGTTTAATGGAAATAAAACCGCCGCGATCTATTTTTTGCACTGGAAGATATTCCCATCGGAAACGTTGCAATAACATCGCCAAAACGATTTTAATTTCCATCATCGCAAAAGCCGCACCCAAACATAAACGGGGGCCTGCACTAAACGGATTATATTCATAGATGGAAGGATTAAGATTCTCCCACCGTTGGGGATTAAAAGCTTCCGGAGCGGGATAAATTTCGGGCATATGATGGGTGTGATAAATACTGACAAAAACCTCGGTTCCTTTGGGGAGGATATAACCTCCTAATTCCGTGGTCTGGGAAGTCACCCGTCCATTCCAGGGAACAGAAGTGATTACTCGCAAACTTTCCTTAATTACTCTTTCTAATAAAGGTAATTGCTGTAATTGTTCGACTGTTGGGGAGTTGCCATGCAGGGTATTTTCGAGTTCATCCAGAAGATCTGCACAGACTTGAGGATGTTGGGAAAGCAATAATAAAGTCCAAGTTAGAGCGTTGGCTGTGGTTTCGTGTCCGGCGAGAAAAATAACTCCGGTATGAGCGATTAATTCATCTTCTGTTAAAGGATGACCCGTATCTTCATAACGGGCTTTGATTAACATTGAAAGTACATCTGGGTCGGGAGTTGCTTTGGCTTTTTTTTCAGCTATAATCCCTTTCATTTGCGTTTCAAATAGGCTCAAGTAATTGAGATAGCGATGAAAACTCAAGCCGGGTAAATCCAGGGGTAAAAGTTTTGTTAGAGGGTTGATTTGAAAATTAATAATCTCTTGCAGTAAACTTCCTGCACTGCGATCTTTTTCGGTAACATCTTCGCCAAATAAACTTTTAGTGGCAATTCTTAACGTTAAGATTTTCATCAATTGGTTAATTTCACAAGGCTCATTCACCTTGATTTGTTCGAGTTCCGACTGCGTGATGTCAACCATATCATTTCGATAAGAACGAAGTTGTTGATGATGAAAAGCTGGCATCATTAATTTTCGTTGCTGCAAGTGAGTCTCGTCATTGACTCCAAATAGTCCAACACCATAATTTTTTAAGGGTTTAGTTCGTTCTGAAACATCTTTGTAACGATAAAGTGTTCCCGATAAAGGTGCTTTATGATAAATATGACTTTCAGTGGCAACTTGACGAACAATTTCCGGCCCGTAAGCAATAACACTACCCGGACAGTCAGAAGCAGGAGAATAAAGATTTGTTCCCCCTCCCGCCACTAAAGAAGCAACTTTACCATAGGTTTTGAACAGTTCATTACTGTAGGCAATTGAGTCTTTGGCGAAGCTGATCGTATTAATTGTACGCCCGAGTAAGGGTAAGGAACTGGGGCCTGGAATTGTCCAGGTGTTTTGATTGGCGATCGCAGTCATCTTTCTTTCTCCCCGATCTCTAAATTTGCTTTTATATCTGTTCAAATTAACATAAAGATCTATAAATTGCAAAAGTTTTATTCTGAATGTTCCTAATGATTGTAGAATACTAAAAGCTTGGCTCTAACGTTTACTAAAATTTGTCTCCCTATGCAAAATCTAGGCTATTTATCGGAGAGCGGAATTTTGGATTGGGTCTTCGTGTTTGGATATCTGGGGATTACCGTTTTTATCATGTGGCAAGTGTTTAATACAAAACCCCGATAACATCAACAAAAAAGTACCCCTACTCCTGGGTACTTATCATATAACTCTAGCTCATCCTGATTCAATGACGTTTCATCCAAATCAACTTTAGGAGTTGGGTTGATTACTTGATTTTAAATCCGCATTAGACAGAAGCAATTACCTGTATAAGTATTGTTCTGTTCTAGATTTCTCAAACTGAATTCTGAAGTCAGTTATCTGTCTGGATGAAACCCTGATTAGCTCATATCCATCTTCTCAGTCATGGGTTGGGAAAATTACCGTGAACTTTCTTGAGTTTGTATGATTTTGTTTGAAAAAGTATGATGCTGAAAACATCAAGTGATTTATAGCAATGAGCAGGTTAATGTTTACAACTTCTTTGTGTCTTTGTGTCTTGGTGGTAACATTCAAGGCTTGACCCTTGTAAACAAGCCAGCGCGACCTGCTATAATTTGCTCAAACCCCTCCCCTCTAAGGATTTCAAAGAGATTGTTATTGAGGGAAAAGAACAGATAGAATAAATCTAATTCTAATAAAACCTCCCTAAGACAGAACTTTAGCGAGATAAAAAAAGATAAAGTAAGTTTAGCTTCATACGCATAGTTCCAGGGGATCGGGTTGGCTTGCGTTTCTGATCCCCATTTTTGATTTGCACTCTATCAACTCTGCAATAACAGATTATTGTTCTGGATAAAGTTTAGATGATGATCTCTATTTTTAGACGATGTATTTTCCGAGAAGTTCAATTCATTGAAGACTTAAATAAGTTGGGTTTCGCAACCCAACCTACACTGTCACAAATACAGGCAAAATCAACTCAATTTTTCAATTAATTTTTCAACTCTTTCCTTGACTTCTTCTCGTACACGGGGAAAGATTTCCGGTTGTTCGGCAGGGTCATCAAGTTGCCAATCTTCAAACACTTCTCTTGTTACCCATTCAGGCGGTAAATTCACCCCACAACCACACAAAGAAATCACCGCATCATAATCTTCCGAGTTAAATTCACTTAAGGCGTTAGAAGTTTGATCGCTAATATCAATTCCTACTTCTGACATTGCCTTAATTGCATGAGGATTTACTTCGCTGGCTTCTAAACCTGAACTGGTTACAGCAATTTTTCCCTCACCTAATTTTTTAGCAAATCCTTCCGCCATTTGAGAACGAGAAGAATTTTTCTTGCAAACAAACATGACTCGCTTCATCAGAATTACTCCCTATTTTGTCTAAAATTGACCGAATTATTGTGCTAGTTTTTGCAGAAAATCAATTTGAGCTTCTCGTAATTCAACTTCTGGGTTTGCCTGCAAAATTGTTTGAATTGCATCATTAGAAGATGAACCAGAACCAATTAAATAAGCAGCTAAAACAGTACCCGTTCGGCGTCTACCACTGGTACAATGAACTGCAACAGCATTCCCCAAAGAATTTTGACTGTTAATAAACGCCTGTAATTCTTTAATTTGTTCCTCAGTTGGAGCGGTTCCTCCAGTCACAGGAACCCACAAATAAGGGATATTTGCCTGTTGATAAAGGTCTAGGTTTGATGGGTCATCCATCACCGAAATAATAGCGTTAATTCCTGCGGCTTGAAGTTCTGATAACTCCTCTGCGGTTGGTTTCCGAACTCCAGCGAGTTTTCCGGGAATTACCCACCACAAATTTTCGGTAATTGGCTGATTAAGTTGCTGTTCCATCTTGTGAGAATTAGTTCGATTTTTCTTTGCGTTCGCTGTAACGATCAGTCAGATAATCAACCTGATCTCGCAACAGTAACGTGAACTTATAAAGTTCCTCCATGACATCAACAACGCGATCGCGATAGGGTGAATCTTTCATCGTTCCATCTTCGTTAAATTCTTGATAGGCTTTCGCCACAGAAGATTGATTAGGAATGGTAAACATTCGCATCCATCGACCCAAAATTCGCATGGTATTTACAGCGTTAAAAGATTGGGAACCTCCACTCACTTGCATCACAGCTAATGTTTTTCCTTGAGTGGGTCGAACGGCACCAATTTCTAATGGAATCCAGTCAATTTGATTCTTGAGAATCCCAGTAATATTACCGTGCATTTCGGGAGATGACCAGACTTGACCTTCAGACCATTGACTCAGTTCTCGAAGTTCTTGAACGAGAGGATGAGATTCTTCAACCCTCCCCCGCAGTGGTAAGTCATGGGGGTGAAAAAACTTAACTTCAGCTCCCATTTCTGTAATAATTTTCGCGGCTTCTTCTGCTAAAAAACGACTATAAGAGCGTTCTCGCAAGGAACCATACAAAAAGAGAATTCTGGGGGGATGATCGAATTTTTCCATCGGTGTTAACGTGAGGATTGATGACTATTTACAGCAAGAAGATTTAACCGTTTCAGCAGCTTCTGAGCGGGTCGTGAATAAATTCTCTTCTGGGGTTGTATCTGCAACTTTGACAACAAAGATTTCCCAACGATTTCCATCTGGGTCAGTCACCCAAACTTTATCTTGAATGGCATAACAACAGTCGGTATTGTGTTCTTCAAACGTTGCCAGTTTTGCCTGTTGAAATCGTTGAATCGCCGCTTGTACGGTTTCTGAACTGTCAACTTGAATTCCTAAGTGAGATAACGTTCCACCCGGTTGAATTTCTTCGGCTAAATTCAGCGTTAGATTGAGCGGAGGATTGGTCACATCAAACTTAGCATAATCAGCCTTATATTTGACAGGTTCAACTCCAAATAAAGTCTGATAAAAGCTAACTGACTGTTCTAAGTTAGTGACAATTAATGCGACATGAGTTTGAAAGACAGACATAATTCACCTCTAATTTAAAGAAGAATTCAGAAGTCAGAATTCAGGAGTCAGTAATCTGATCAATTGAAGGTCGATTTAAACCCCAAGACGAGTCCGCCAGTCGCACAGAATTAAATTCTGAATTCTGTCTCCTGACTCCTGACTACTTTATTGTTAACACTTCAAACAACGGGGATCAAGTAAGGTTGCTTTTTCGGGTTCACGGGGAAACCAAGAAGCCGTTCGTTTACAAACTTCTACCAACATTAACATCACCGGAACTTCTATTAAAACCCCGACAACTGTTGCTAATGCGGCTCCTGAATTTAAACCAAATAATGTCACTGCTGTCGCAATTGCTACTTCAAAATGATTACTTGCCCCAATTAAAGCAGCAGGTGCAGCATCTTCATAGTACAAATTCATCTTTAATCCAGCAACATAAGAAATCAAAAAGATGAAGTTGGTTTGAAGAAACAAAGGAATTGCAATCAACACAATATGCAGGGGATTTTCAACAATCAATTCTCCCTTGAAAGCAAACAGTAACACCAAGGTAATCAATAAAGCGGACGTCGCAACGGGACTTAAATACTTCAAGAACCTGCGTTCAAACCAAGCTTTGCCTTTATGTTTGAAAATCCAATAGCGACTATACATCCCGGCTGCTAACGGTAATCCCACATAGATTAATACCGATAAAACAATCGTTTCCCAAGGCACCGTTAAATCATTTGCTGAGAGTAACCAACGCCCTAAAGGAGCATATAAAAACAGCATGGCTAAGGAATTAATCGCCACCATAACTAACGTATGTCCTTGGTTACTGTAGGAGAGATATCCCCACATCAAAACCATCGCCGTACAAGGAGCAATTCCGAGTAAAATTGTACCCGCAATATAAGAATCAGCCAGTTGAACTTCTGTTCCTCTTAAGACCTCCGTCGCACTCAGCAAGGGACGAAATAACCACCCCAAAAAAAACTGAGAAAAGGCGACCATTGTAAAGGGTTTAATCAGCCAGTTCACAACCAACGTTAGGATAACAGGTTTGGGTGCTTGTACGGCTTGACGAGCCTGGGTGAAATCAATTTTCACCATGATGGGATACATCATAAAAAACAGGCAGATTGCGATGGGAATTGACACCTGATAAACGCTCATGGAATCAAGTGTAACTGCCACACCGGGAAACAATCTTCCTAAGACAATCCCAGCAATAATACACAAAAATACCCAAACGGTGAGATATTTTTCAAAAACGCTCAGTTGACCGCCTGCCTGTACGGCAGACTCATTAACTTGAGGTGAATTAACACTCATTTAAATTCCTCAAAAATACAGCAAAATTGACTACCATTCTGTGAATTTAGTCAACACTTCATCAATCGTCATTGAGAATTCAGATTCACCTCCAAACACCGTCCCCACTTTGGTTTTGTGGTAGTTCCGATAAAGTTTAGTATAGTCATCTTCCTCGAAGGGAATATAACCCACTAAACTGACAAAATCCGGTGCTTTTTGCAGATAAAAATCGATAAATTCATTCATCAAGGGGTTATTTTGAGCGGAGACTGCGTTAACATAAATAAACAACGGCCGCGCCAAAGGTCTATAGTTATTTCCTTGCACCGCTTCGAGAGAGGGAGTCACCGCAGAACCCCTACCATTATCAATTCCTAACGGCTTTAATTTGTCTTTATTTGCATCATAGTAGGCATAGCCAAAATAACCTAAAGCGTTGGGATTTGCAGCGACTCCCTGCACTAAAATATCATCATCTTCACTAGCCGTATAATCAGTCCGAGAAGCGCCAGATTGACCGACAATTGCTTCTGTAAAATAATCAAAAGTTCCTGAATCTGTTCCCGGTCCAAACAACACTAAAGGTCTATCTGGCCAAGACGAACGAACTTGATTCCATTTCGTAATTTTTCCTTGCGCCCCTGGTTCCCAAATTCTCTTTAACTCCTCAACAGTTATGTCAGAAGCCCAAGTATTTTGGGGATGAACCACAACGGTTAGCGCATCAAACGCCACTGGAAGTTCAATATAAGAAATTTTGTTTTGTTTGCAGGTTTCCATCTCGTTTTTGAGAATGGGGCGAGAAGCATTGCTGATATCGGTTTCCCCGGCACAGAATTTTTTAAAACCGCCTCCGGTTCCCGAAAAGTTTGCGGTTACATCAACATCTTTTGCATTCTCGGCGTTAAATTGTTGGACAATTTTTTCCGTAATCGGATAAACCGTACTGGAACCATCAATTTTTATGGGTTGGTTTTGCTGGGACTGACTCGAACCACAAGCAGACAAGAGGATAGTTGCACTCAAGGCTAAACTGGCTGTTTTAAAGGTGTTTAGCCTGTTTTTAGAGGTTGTACTCATCGCTTTCTCCTCCTTTGCGGAGTTGAAGGTATACTGTTACTATATCAAAAAATTTTGATGAGTCAAGTAAAGTTACATAAAGATTTTCTCCACAAGCATAGTTTAGAAGTAAAAATTTTGATGAGTCCTGGTTAATCGCATTTACGACTCGGCCAAATGGGGCTGAAGCGGCGAAATTCCGACAGGTACTCCTCTAGGGCGATGAACTGGGCGAGGTTGAGGCGATAATAAATCCATCGTCCTTCTGCGCGAGATTGGATTAAACCTGCATTTTTGAGGATTTTCAGGTGAAACGAGAGTTTAGACTGAGCCAGGTCAAGCTGTTCACAGAGTTCACAAACGCACAACTCCGCCTCTCGCAACTGGGCTATAATCTCCATCCGCAGGGGGTCAGATAGGGCGTGGAATCCAGCAGCAAATAAAGTTGATGATTCAGTAGACGTTGCTTTCATCAAAATTTGTTGATACCATTACTTCTCTAGTATATTACGATGCCCCATCCAGTAACCAGTCACCCCTGTTGTAGGCCAGGGCTGTTTCATTCTCGGTTCAAAAATGCGATCGCCAAATCTTAAAAGCCTTTCTCTGTAAAGAAAAGGAGGATTATTTCAACAGTTTTGATATTTTCTGTTTAAATAGAGCCTAAAACTTGCCCCCCATCAAAGGTTTAGCGATCGCCAAATTTTAGAACGAAACGGCCCTGCCTTTCAAAGGGGGGATCAAGGGGGGATAGAGAGGGGTTGGGGGAGAGGTTCTAAGCAAATGTTTATCGACTTTGAAACGGCCCTGCCCTTAAAAAGGGGGGTGGGTTTATTAACCGATACGTCCACGTAAATAGTCTTCCGTTTGGCTGTGAGAAGGGTTACTAAACACTTCTGAAGTTGTACCAAATTCTAACATTTCACCTAAGTACATAAACGCCGTAAAATCTGAAAATCGCGCCGCTTGCTGCATACTGTGAGTTACAATCAAAATCGTCACGTGTTGTTTTAATTGACTCATCAATTCTTCAATACTAGCGGTGGCAATAGGGTCTAAAGCAGAAGTCGGTTCATCAAATAAAATAATCTCAGGATTAGCAACTAACGCTCTGGCAATACACAAACGTTGCTGTTGACCACCTGACAGGTTTAACGCCATCTCATTTAAACGGTCTTTGACTTCATGCCAAAGGGCTGCTTCTTTGAGGGCTTGTTCTACTTTTTCATCAATTAAACTGCGTTTTTTCTCCCCTCTGACTCGCAACCCATAGGCGACATTTTCATAGATAGATTTTGGGAAAGGATTCGGTTTTTGAAACACCATACTCACCCGCATTCTGACTTCAATCGGGTCAATCTCTCGATCTAAAATATTTTCAGAATCCAGGAATATTTGACCTTCGTAGCGATTTCCTGGATAAAGATCGTGCATTCGATTAAAACACCGTAATAAGGTAGTTTTCCCACAGCCAGACGGCCCAATTAAAGCGGTAACTTGTCGTTCAGGAACCGTGAGATTAACATTTTTAACCGCATGAAACGAACCATAATAAAAGTTGAGATTTCGGGCTTCTGCTTTGGATTTAACACTAATTAACTCTTTCATGTTCTAGCTTACTGAAACAACCTCAAAATTAAACTTTACCACTTGATGCCCCGACGGAACAAATAACGCAGATAAACGGCTATCGTATTCATTGCCAAAGTCATCACAATTAACACCGTACCTGCTGCCGAAGCATTGACAATAAATTCGGGTTCCGGTCGAGATACCCAGTTAAACATTTGAATCGGCATAACGGTAAAAGGTGCTTTCAACCAATCAAAAGAAAGAAACGGAAATTCACTCTTAAAAGGAGAATCCGGTAAAAAGGCAATAAAGGTTAATGCCCCAATCGTAATAACGGGGGCTGTTTCTCCAATTGCCCGTGATAAACCGATGATTACACCTGTTAAAATACTCCCCGCAGAATAGGGCAGAATATGATCCCAAATCATTTGCCATTTCGTCGCACCCAGGGCATAAGCGGCTTCTCGCAAACTATTCGGAATTGCCCGTAATGCTTCGCGAGTGGTTACAATCACAATCGGCAGAATTAATAAGGCTAATGTTAAACCTGCGGCTAAAACACTCTCTCCGAGATTGAGGATATACACAAACAAACCCAGGGCTAATAATCCATAAACAATGGAAGGAACACCCGCTAGGTTCGTGACGTTTATTTCAATTAAATCGGCGATCCAATTTTTGCGGCTATATTCTTCGAGATAAATACCAGAAGCGACCCCTAAAGGAACAGCAATAATAGTCGTCACAAACATCACTAAAGTCGTTCCCACCCAAGCGGAAAGAATCCCTGCTTCTTCGGGTTTACGACTGGGAAAACTGAAAAAGAACTGTGGGGTAATCCGGCTGATACCCGCAATTGCCATTTGCAGCGTTAACCCCAACAAAATCAAAATAGAAACAACAATCACCAACAAACCGATAGTCGCAAAAATTCTATCAATTAGTTTTCTTCTGTTGAGTTCAGCACGGATTTCAGAGAAGTTTTGCTCAGTCATTTTTATCAATTGAGTTGAGTTAGAGTTAGTAGATTTCTCGATAGCGTTTTGCTAGAAAATGACCGATAATATTTAAGACGAGGGTCATCAAAACTAGCGTTAATCCTGCCGCAAAAATGGTATGATATTCTAGTGTACCATGCGGAATATCTCCTAAACTCACCTGCACAATATAGGCAGTAATTGTTGCCCCTTGTTCAAAAGGATTCCAAGTGAGTTGAGGTTGTAAACCGGCTGCAACGGCTACAATCATTGTTTCCCCAACAGCACGAGAAATTGCCAGAATATAGGCGGCACTAATCCCAGAAAATGCGGCGGGAAAGACTACTTTTAACGCAGTTTGTAGACGAGTTGCACCCATCGCATAGGAACCTTCTCGTAGTCCGACAGGAACGGAACGCATCGCATCTTCACTAATCGAACTAACAAACGGAATAATCATTAATCCCATGACTAAACCCGCACTCAGCATATTAAATCCGGGAAGCATCGGAAAGATCATTTGTAGCAGTGGTGTAACCGCTAATAGTGCAAAATAGCCATAAACTACTGTGGGAATAGCCGCTAAAACTTCTAGCCAGGGTTTAATAATTTCGCGGATTTGCGGATGAGCGAATTCACTTAAATAAATAGCCGCAATTGTTCCCAAGGGAATGGCAACAAACATCGCTACGGTTGAGGTTACAAGGGTTCCCGATAGTAACGGTAAAATCCCATAGTGAGCGTCTTCAAATAAGGGAGTCCATTGAGTCCCCGTAAGAAATTCTACAATTGAAACTTCTTGAAAAAATAAAAAAGATTCATCAACGAGAATGAATAAAATGGCTACTGTTGTGGCGACGGAAGAAAATGCAGCGAGAAACAAGATAAATTCTATCACTTGTTCCCGCAAATCCCGAATTTGCTTCGCTGATAATTTTTTGTTCTTTGATAGTTGCAGTTTGCTTTCACTCATTCGTCAATTTTTTCCTGATCGACTCAAGGTTGTTTAATTTTTACCAAGATAGGGATTAGAGACATTTGCTAGGGTGATAGCATTCTCCAATCCCTTCAAAATAAACGTTCAATTTTGGAGAGGGAAAATCACAGGAATTCCTGTATGATTCCTGAACATAAAATTAGTCATCCATTTTACTGAGCCGCAGAACCTAACGTCCGGTTTTGAAAACGGCTAACCGCTTGTTGCTGCATTTGACTCGGCAGAGGAACGTAACCGACTTCTTTAGAAAGTTTGCCACCATTTTGTAGGTAATATTCTACAAATGCTTTGACCTCGGGACGACCCAAAGATTTAGAATTAACGTAAATAAAGATGGGTCTAGAAAGCGGTTTGTAGGTGCCATTGTTTACGTTGGCTAGAGAAGGCTGAACACCATTAACCGACAACGCTTTGATCTTACTTTTGTTGTTTTCGTAGTAAGCAAAACCAAAGTATCCTAACGCATTAGGATCACGAGAAACCCCTTGTACTAAAACGTTATCATCTTCACTAGGAGTATAGTCAGTGCGGCTCGCTTGCGCTTTACCGTTGATTTCTTCCGTAAAGTAATCAAACGTTCCTGAATCTGCACCCGGTCCGTATAATTTTAATGCCTTATCCGGCCAGCTTGAGTTCACCTGATTCCACTTCATTATTTTACCTTGGGCGGCAGGTTCCCACATCTTTTTCAGTTCAGCAGGAGTAATATTTGTGATGGGGTTACTCGGGTGAACAACAACGGTTAAAGCATCATAAGCAACCGGAAGTTCGATATAAGTAATCCCTGCACTTTTACAAGCATCAGCTTCAGAACTTTTGATCGGACGAGAGGCATTAGAAATATCGGTTTGTCCAGCACAAAATTTCTTGAAACCACCCCCTGTTCCTGAGATACCAACCGTAACTCGCATCGCGCCTTGTTTGGCTTTTTGGAATTCTTCGGCTACCGCTTCAGTGATCGGATAAACGGTACTGGAACCATCGATCTTAACCGTTGGAGTGCCTTGGGAATGAACCGCAGGGATAGCGAGTGCAACCGTCGCTGCGATCGCCGTAAAAGCACCTGCCACTGTCCAACGATTTTGTTTAAACTGCATTCCTTTTATTTGCATAATTTTGTTTGAGATGAAGCTTATTTTTAGAACAAAGGTCTGTCTAGTTGATTCCTAATTCTTGGGAACAGAGAGACTAGGAGTTGGCGATGAACAGTTCTTAGGTTAAGATAAAATTGCTATATCTAATTTAAGCTTTGTTTAAATTTAGGTTAAATATAACTTTTAAAGATTTTTGCTCTCAAAATTCAAGCGAACTCTGCGATTGCCGTCAGTTAACAATCAGCCTGTATTCATCCCAAAATTTACGAAAAATACCCTAAATTGACAGATCTGCTCTTTCAAATTACGCTTATTGTTTTAAGACTAGGGGAACAAAAATCAGCGCCGAGCTGTGACAATTGATCAATTGTCCTATGTTAGCGCGTCAAGCTCAAGATTGCTGAACCCCCGAAAAACACTCATAAATATCAATTTTCGCTTGAATAAACAGGATATCACGATCAATAATCCGAGCGATTTTAGGATTAGCACAACCCCTCTTGTTAGAGTCTCCAAGCCGCTTTAAACTGAATGAAATCCTCAATCAGAAGTAAGTTTTTGTTATGGATACTCTCAGTGCGTCACTCTTTCCTGTCGTTGTATCACTCACCGTTGCGAGTGGTGCGGTTTGGATTAGCCTCGATAGCCGTGAAGAAATCGTCTGTGTGTTCACAACAGGGATTGCATTACTCAGTCTGTTATTGGCTTTAAGCTTTACCCCTTGGTTTATCCTGCTGCTATTGGTTGCTGTGTTACTGTGCTTAAAAATTCCCGCTATTGAACAATCTACGCGCTAAAATTTTCAATTCCAACCTAAATATTAAATAAAGTTCGCATTCGTTTCCGAATCCAAATTAACGGATTATTTTCTAAATCATCATCATCGGATAAACCCAACTCTTTTTTACGGGCGATAAATTCCTGTTTTCGCTCAACTAACTTTTCAGCAATTTGATTCGCTAACTGCGGATAACTCGATAGAAAACTCTGAAAAATATTACGATTTACCACAAAGACAATCGTTGTTTCTTTGGCTCGTACTCCGGCTGATCGACGAATTCCCATCAATAAAGACAACTCTCCAAAAAAGTCACCCGCATAAAGATCCCGAATATGCTTATTCGTTTTTTCGGCGATAATTTCTACCGAACCTGACAGAATAATATGAAAAGCATCTCCGGGATCACCTTCATGGAAAATAAACTGTTCACTCGAATAGGTTTGGCGATACCCTTTTTCAATTAAACTCAAAAGTTCCAAATCACTAAATTTTTCAAAATAGACAACCTTTTTTAATAAATCTCGTAAAGATAGATTTTCAGGAGAGTATAACGGCTCTTTATCTTTACTCAGATTGATGCGAGATGCTTTGTCTCCCCCTTCTCCATGTTTATTGAAATTCAAAGATTCAAAAACTGATTTTAAATCTTCTGGGTTCCTCAGCCATAAATCTCGTTGAGAAACGGGAATTCGGATATTTTTTGAATACAACTCATTGTGAATAATAAAGTTTAAAGAACTCTGAATCGGTAATCTAAAACGGGGTTTGTCAATCCAAACCAGCAATTCAAAATTCATCGAATCTTCACCAAAAGTCCTCAACCAAACTTGCGGAGGCGGATAAGATAAAATCCGAGATTCTCTCTGGGTAGCGGCTAAAAGAGCTTCTGTTACTAATACCGGATCACTTCCATAAGCAACGCGCACTGGAATATGAATCCGACTATTCATATTTTCATAACTCCAGTTAATAATCTGATGATTGACTAAATCCGAATTCGGAACAATAATCGAAATTCCATCATTCGTCACAATAATTGTAGAGCGAATCGAAATTTTCCGAATCGTTCCTTCTAAATTTCCTAATTCAATATAATCACCGACTTGAACGGGTTGTTCAAAGACTAAAATTAAACCACTGACAAAGTTTTGTGCTAATCCTTGAAATCCAAACCCAATCCCAATCCCTAAACCTCCCGCTAAAAAGGCTAACGAACTCAAGTCTAAACCCGCCGCTTGGGGAACAATAATAAACGCCAACATAATCGTAAAATAACGAAAAATTGTGGCGATCGCTTCCCGAGTTCCCTCTTGAAAACCCAATCGAGTTAACAGATGATCTCTCAGCCAGTTACTTAAATAGCGAGAACCCACAATTACCGCAAAAAAAGCAACCAGTATGGTAAAAATTAAGCTAATCGAAACCGAAATTCCACCCAGGGAAATCGGTTGTGTAAAAACTTGATACAAAAACTGGACAATATTCTCAAGGACTTTCATTCAAAGTTGAGGACCAGTAAAAAGGATTAAGTTAGAATCATTACTTCTCGGTCAGACAGTGATAAACTGCAACAGAGACTCTAGTATTTAGGATAACAGAATGAACCCAGTTGTTCATCTTTTAAAAGCAAATTGTCAAACCGTTCATTTAGGGGGATTTTCCGACAAACTCCCACCCGCTTTAACCATCAACTCTGGCGATCGCATTATCATTGAAACCTACACCGGATTCAAAATTTGCGATCAAGCGCCCGACGCCTTTCTCACTCCAGAATTACTCGAAATTTATCGCCATTTACCCCCAGAACGTATCGTGGGAGATGGCCCTCACTTACTAACTGGGCCAATTTATGTGCAGGATGCTCAACCCGGAGATGTATTAGAAATTCGCCTAGAAGCCATTTCTCCCCGTGTAGCGATGGGATTTAACGCCATTCGTTCCGGTTGGGGTGCTTTACCCGAAGAATTTCCTGAACCTCGACTGCGGTTTATTCCCCTCGATTTAGAGAAAAATATTGCAGAATTTCCTCCCAAAAGTGAAATATATATTCCCCTGCGTCCCTTTTTTGGAATATTAGGTGTCGCGACTCCTGAAACCAACCGTTCATCGATTCCCCCTGGAATTTATGGCGGTAATCTTGATAACTCAGAATTACAAGTCGGTTCCCGTTTATTTTTACCAATTTTTGTTCCCGGTGCATTATTTTCAATCGGCGATGGACACTCAGCCCAAGGCGAAGGCGAAGTCAATGCGACTGCAATTGAAACCTCTATGAATGGCACCATTGTATTAAATATACATCAAAATTTATCCATCACTGCGCCGATTGCAGAAACCCCAACTGATATCATTACAATGGGATGGGGTTCAACGTTAGATGAAGCCTTTGAATCAGCACTCAAACAGATGATTCAATTTCTCGAAAAATTTATCGGATTAGATGCAGAAGATGCGTATGTTTTGTGTTCTCTCGCGGCTAATTTTCGGATTACCCAAGTGGTTAATCGTCCACAAAAAGGGGTTCATGGTATGATCTCGAAATCGATCTTACCTCAAACCTTTAAATTTATCCGGGATGACCATTTCTGAATTACTCATTCTAGCCGGTAGCGGAATTTTTGCTGGAGTTTTAGCGGGATTTTTAGGCATTGGTGGCGGAACTGTTTTGGTTCCAATCATGCTAGCATTGGGATACGAACCTGTGAATGCAGTCGCCACCAGTACCTTATCGATTATGATTACTTCCATTTCCGGTAGTCTTCAGAATTGGCGCATGGGTTATCTCAGTTTTAATCGGGTCTTTGGCATTGGATTTCCGGCTTTAATTACGGCTCAAATCGGCGCTTATCTTGCTAATCTTTTTTCGGCAAAAATATTACTCATTTTGTTTGGACTATTGTTATGGCTGAATATTTATTTAGTTGAAGTCCGTAAAAAAGTGACTCAGCAAAAGAAACAACAGGAAGAAAATCAAAATTCACCCCAGTTAGAAGTCCCTTCTCAAAACTCAACTTCTAAGAAGTTTATTCCTGAAATTCTCTTTCCCATTACACCTCATCCCCTCTCTTTAGTCTTTGAATATCAGCACAACTATAAACAGCTTCAATATCAACAAATCGCCCGAATTATCACCGGAAGTTTAGCCGGATTACTGGCGGGAATATTTGGAATTGGTGGCGGAGTAATCATGGTTCCTATGCAAATTTTACTCCTGAATGAAACGATTAAAACTTCGATTCAAACCAGTTTAGGTGTGATTGTAATTACCGCTTTTTCAGCTTGTTTAGGACACGCTTTTCAAGGAAACGTCATCTGGGTTTCCGGTACAATCTTAGGATTAGGGGGTTTATTCAGCGCTCAAATTAGCACTCAGTTTTTACCCAACTTATCTGAAAAAACGGTAAGTTTGGCGTTCAGAAGTTTACTGTTTATCCTCTCTATTTACGTTTTTTGGAAAGCGTTTCAATGATTGATCATACCTACTAATTTATAATAAAAACCACGAAGACACAAAGAACACCAAGAACAAACCTTCGTATATTCGTGTCTTTGTGGTGAGTTAAACATGAAACAGTTAGGAGAGATAAAATAACAATCTATTGAGGATTGCTATACTTTTTAAGAAGTAACTCTAACTCCTGCATTCGTTCAGGTGGAACTTGATCTAATGGCGTTAAAATAGCATATTTTAATGCAGAATGGGCTTCAGATTCAGGAAGATTTTCACTTAAGCGTTTAACCGTTTCTTGAATGACTTTTTGAGCGTTTACTGCATTGCGGTGTAAATTTCCAACCACCATTTCCACTGTTACGCTATCATGGTCAGGGTGCCAACAATCATAGTCTGTTACTAAGGCTAATGTCCCATAAGCGATTTCGGCTTCTCGGGCTAATTTGGCTTCCGGTAAATTCGTCATTCCGATAATTGTTCCGCCCCAACTGCGATATAAATTTGATTCTGCTTTTGTCGAAAATGCAGGCCCTTCCATACAGACATAAGTTCCACTAGAATGTAAAGTAATATCCGGTAAATTTAGCGCAGAAATGGAATCAGTTAACACTTTGGCTAACTTTGAACAAATCGGATCACCGAAGGTAATATGAGCAACAATTCCATTCCCAAAAAACGTTGATATTCGGGAACGAGTGCGATCAATAAACTGATCGGGAACAACCATATCCAACGGTTTTACATCTTCTTTGAGAGAACCCACCGCAGACGCCGAAATAATATATTCAACCCCTAAACTTTTCAACGCATAAATATTAGCACGATAGGGTAAATCCGTCGGTAATAAATGGTGAGTGCGTCCATGTCGCGCCAAAAAAGCCACCCGCATCCCTTCTAACGTCCCTACAATAATACGATCTGAGGGTGAACCGAAGGGAGTATTGACTTCAACTTCTTCAATATTTTGTAGCGCATCCATCTTGTACAGACCGCTACCGCCAATAATTCCTATCTTAGCTTGAGTCATCTGAGCATCCCTTAGCATATTGTCACTCAGGGTATTTTAGCAGCGAATAGGCTCAAAAATCTCCTCCGTGAACCGTTAACTCTTTTTTAAACCTCAGAGTAATAGTATCGAAACCGAAAGTAAAGACTCCCACTGAGAATTGCTGCAAAAAAACACCAAACCGAAACAAAAGTAATAAAGTAAAAGGCTTGAGACAATAAAAACGAAATTGAAATGATTAACCCAAAATAACGCAGCCAATTCTGACTGGACAAGAAAAAAGGCGTAACAATAATGAACAGATAGAAATATTTAATAAATTCATAAAAGGGCAGAAATTGTAAATCATAGAGAATATGACCCGAAAAAACTTGAGGATCAACCCCGTGAATTATACTAAATCCAAATAAATAACTCCCGAAGAAAAATCCTAATCCAGCTATTGTTAATATGAATTTTCTTTTTGTTGAAGGTTTTTCTAAACAGTAAATTGCCATTGGACTGAGGACTAACCAGAGGGCTGTTGCAAACAACAAAAAACCATAGGTTGCAGACTCATTGATCCAAAGAAAAGCATCTGACTTTAAACTCAACCAAACCCAACCTTCAAACCCTTGCTGAATGGCAAATAAAACCGGAAAAAGACTGAGCAGAAGTTCTTGTTTGGAAGGCGTTTGTCTGAGTGTTGCAATGCCTAAAATAGAGAGTGTCGCCGCCGCAGTAAAACTAACAGATGCAGAAAAACACATATTAGACAATCAATAGGTAACTAAAAGTCTACTCTAAAAAAATGCCCCAACTTCTACAAAATAAAGTTGAAGCCACTCAGATCGCTAAAACAAGTCAAGCCGAAGCGATCGCATAGAAATAATTACCCAGACAGTAGAGGAACAGATGCGATCGCATGATTGAAGCTCTATCTAAATAGACACTACCAGTGCCAACCCTTGGCTTGCCTCTTGAGAGCTAATCCACTTGAAGCTAAAGCCATAATACTTCCTCAGCTTCAAATCAAGCTTCTAGCTGCGGGGGGTTGTCAGTAAACCATTTTTGGGGTATTGAGGGGTTGAACGTTCAACGAACCACTGCTATTTCTATCGTTAGAGTCTCATCTATTTTGATAGGATAAGATCGACTCCGATCAATACAACAATCTTTTTTTGCTCTCAATTTCTCTGCTAGCCGATTATAAAAGATTGGAATTTCTCCTCTGAGTATACACAGCCGTTCGGGAGCCAGCGCAATTTCTTCTTTGAAGATCTGAATAATCGCCTCTTGTCTAGCCTTGACTGGCTCTGTACATGATCCATAGTACCCTCCAGAGGTGAGCCAGGTATAAACTCCTGTCGTATCCTCAACAATGGAAAACGCTTTTGTGTCGAGAGAAGTCGTTTCTTTCATCTATTTTTTCTTGATCCAACTTCAAACAGCATATCATCTCGCATCTACCAAAAGGAATAAATTTGATACAGATTGAAAATCACCACAAAGGAACAAAGTCACGAAGATCTTCTCTCTTTGTGTCTGGTGTGTCTTGGTGGTTTTTCAAAATCCTTGATTTTATTGAAGTTCAACCGCACCTAACGCTTTCAGGGTATATTTTTGAGCATCTATTAAACCCATTGCATCTAGGCGGTGTCGGTAGCGATACCTTTATATTGGGTGATGAAACAGGCAAGTTTTATACCGCAGTCGGGGATCAAGATTTCGCCGTGATTACTGATTTGGACTTCACTCAAGATGTGATTCAACTCAACGGAACAGCCCTTCAATCCTTCTTTAATTAAAGCACTTTTTACTGTATCGTGAAAGCGATCTTTAGCGGATATAGGTTATAGGAAATCCGTTTAATCAATTATCAATTGTTAGGGTGTGTCCGAGTTTTTCAGTTTATTAGATCTTACAGTCTACAAGCCTCGACATGAGAGAAGAATACCACCGACCACACCACGAATCTTTAGACCGAAATTCCTCCCACAATCCCTCATCATACCTAACTGGGAGGTGTCCCTTTGGTGCTGAGATATCAAAAGTCAATTTGGAGTCGCTAACCCATCGGCCATTCACTCGCCATCCAACTTTTTGACGGAAATTATTCCAAATTTGATTTCCTGGATACTTTCCATCAAATTTCCCTCCACAATCTCTGTAAATTTGCTTTTGAATGGCAAAACCAAAGCGTCCTTTACTGTAGTTAAACCAAAGTTCATCAATAATGCGGAGGTCTTCACAAGGAAAATTTTTCATGTCTTTTACTCTCAGCCAACCATCTTTTTCCCGTCCTGCAACTTCCACCATACGGCGTCCGGTTTCCTTGTTAGCTTCTTGCCATTTTCTTGCTTTTAGCAGTGTCTCTAAGTGTTGATAACGGGAGGGAGTTTTAGGAGGTTTAGGAGGTTCTGTCCGAGGAGTTGTAGAAGAACCAGAAGGAGTTTTAGGAGGTTTAGGAGGTTCTGTCCGAGGAGTTGTAGAAGGTTTTAAATCTGCTAAAACTTCTTCTGCTGACTGATAACGTTGCTTGGGTTTTGGTTCAACTAAACGGTCTAAAATTTGACCCAATTTGTCACTAACAAAATTCCCTTTTAAAAAATTTCGCCATCTCCATTCTGATTCCATCACATCGTACAATTCAAACGGACTCATATCCGTTAATAAATGCAAACAAGTCACGCCTAAACTGTACAAATCGCTGATAAATAGGGGTTTTCCCACCGACTGTTCAGGCGCCCAATATTCCGGTGTACCGATAATTGTTCCTGTTACTGTTCGCCGTGCAGGTTCGATATATTTTGCCGCCCCAAAATCTACTAATACTAATTTTTTATCTGTATTTCGTCGAATAACATTTTCAGGTTTAATATCCCGATGAATTACTTGATTTCGATGAACAAATTGTAGTACAATTAGTAAATCTTGCAATAATTCCCGAATTTGGCTTTCTTTGAAAATGCCATTTTGTTCTAATTCCTGCTGTAAAGTTTGCCCATGAATATATTCTTGTACCAGATATTGACGATTTTCAAACGTAAAATAAGCTAATAACTCAGGAATTTGAGGATGTTTAGGATGTTTACCCAATTCTTCTAAACGTTTGGCTTCTTGTGCAAACAATTCAGAGGCTTTTTGAACGTTTTCTGTTCCTTGTGCTTGCGGGAGAAACTGTTTAATCACACAAGGGGGTTTTGAGGGTTTGTCCTCATCAACCGCCAAGAACGTTCGCCCAAAGCCACCCTGTCCTAAAATCTTGGTCGCCCAATAACGTTCCCTGAGTAACAATTTATTGCCACATTTTTGACAAAACTGACTATTGTCTGGGTTGGGATAAAGACAATCGGGGTTAAGACACTGACGCATAAATATTTTACATTTTATTCTAAGTGCTGTTCGTCGGTTTTTTCTGACTGATTTAGAGGTACAAGCTTAATTTCTACAGCATACCCTACACTAGCCGCGATCGCAGCAATTGTTTCTAACCTTGGTGATTGTTTACCCGACTCAATTAGAGCAAGCTGAGGTTGTTTAATACCCGCTTTTTCAGCTAATTCTCGCTGAGTTAGTGCTAATTTACGTCGAATAGCGATGATTGCTTTAGCCACATCAAATTCGGGTTTGATTTCCTCGTAATAGGCTTTGACAGTGGGATCGCTAAGAAGTTTTGATCTGAGAGTCTCTAAGCTCATAATTTAGAATTTATAGAATTAAATTAATATAATATTAGGATTAGATATAACTGAACAACACTGCTAGTTGCTAACATTACATTACTGCTCTCAGATATAACTTTTAAAAGATTAAACCTTTTATTTTAAATATGTTTTTTGTTGAATAAAAATACTTTTTCTTTTTCTAATAATTTTCATATATCTTTTAGGCCAGTCATTTCTTTTCTTCTGGATACCACGCAGGAGATAACAAGTTGAATTGTTCCAGAAGTAGGCTATTCGGTATTGTCCGACTCGGATTTCCCAGATTCCATCACGCAAAAATTTTATTTTTGTATTAGGAAGTTTTTCCCGTGCCGACAATGGGCCAAATTCTTCAAAGGTTTCGAGAACCTTCAGTATGATAGCCTGATAACGTTGATCTACCTCTTTGGTCAGCCAGTCTTCAATCAATTCAGATTGAATTTTAAAGCGTTCCGCCATATAGGGACTCCACTCATATAGATTTAACATTCTAACGAGAGCAGGTAATGTTATGACGCCAAACCTAGCAGTGTATTCAGTTTTCAAGGTACGCAGTTCAACCTTAGCACGACGGGATATGGCTGTCAAGGTTTGAGGAGTCAGAGTCAGCATCAGGTAAGGAAAAGCTGAACTCTCAAGCTGTTGAGAAATATGAAGCTGTCAGAAATCTTGAGAAACTCTTGTAAGCCTGATCTGTTACAGTTAGAAAACTGTTGACCTGAAACACTTATCCAGCAAGGGAGACGCTTGCACTACTAAAAAGATTGTAGTTAATTTTGTTTTTCCTTTTTGCAGACTGTAGGGGCGGGTTTAGCCGAAATGTATGCTTCTCGCAAATAACCAATATAAACTTTTGCAGACTGTAGGGGCGGGTTTAGCCGAAATGTATGTTTCTCGAAAATAACCAATATAAACCCGCCCATTTTAGAGGCTATTAGAAAATAGTTGAAGTCCTCGAAAAAAGTACATTTAACAATTAAATAATCGGTTTATGACTTTCAACTAAATGTTGATCGATCCCCGCAAACAAAGCCCCAAAAGTTTCTGCTAACACACTCACGACTCGATAACAAGCCACAGCAGTTAGTAAAAGTCCTGCTGAAAAATGGGAGTCTAAAAGAGTCAGGGTTGTTGCTTCAAATACACCCAAACCTCCAGGCGCACCGGGAATAATTAAACCCAATAACCAAGCTAAACTATAAGCACTCACTAATAACGGAATTTGCTGAGGTGTAAACGGCATCAACGCTAAAGCTGTTAATAAAAAGCCAATTCCTCGCAGTCCCACAAACCCCATTTCTCCTAACAAGGGTCGCAAGGGATAACGTTCTAACTGATAGCAAAATTCTGAAGTATTCTCAGAAGAACTCACTTTCCACTTAATTTTTCTTAAGTGATTGACAATGGGATTTAAAATCCGAGGATGAACCCCTGTTAACACAACTAATAAGCAGAGAATCTGCAAACCCCAATATTTTTGTTGTGCAGTAATCAGGGCAATTAACAACGCCGCAGACGCCATCAAAAGCGGTTCAAGTAAAACGCTGAGTGTGGCAGGCCCTAGAGAAACACCTGCTTTATTAACGGCTGTAATTCTACCGTAAAAATGCCAGATATTTCCCGGTAAATACTTAGCAATATTCGTTTTGAGATAAATTTGTAATCCTGAACGTTGTTTAATCGTTTGCTTAAATTCTCGCAAAATCAGTAACCAAACCCATCCCGACCAAAAATGAGCCGTTATTGTCACCAAAAAAGCCAATGCTAGACATAACCATCCGCTACTGGTAATCTGAATTTCCGCAATTTCTTGCCAGTTCGTTTTCAAGGTATGAACGAGAAAAAATGCTGTTAATCCAAGAATTAACCACCGCAGATAAGGCTTCAGGCTAGACATCAACTTTTTCATGGAATTTTTACCTCAGTTAACAGACCGGATTTTCTTCGTTTTCAAATCATCCGAATCGCATAAATACTCTGACAGTACATTCAAACAGCATAGATGCTAAGAGCGTAGATAATTGTGATTTAACCCTCAAAGTCAAACTTTTCGCAATAAGTTTTTCTCGTTTCATCTCCTGAGGGCGAAGATAGATTTAGTCCCTGACTGATAACCGTTAACAACTCTGCCTGCACCCCGTAATTGCTGATAGTATCCCTGACTTACAATATCTCCTTTATCTGATATAACATCAATTCCGATACCATTTCGACCTTTTTCTCGGCCAGAACTGTGAATATAACGCCCTTCTCCCAGATATAATCCGACGTGTGTTGCCTTAGTTGAAGTTCCAAAAAAAATCAGATCTCCTACTTTTAAACAAGATAGCATGAGCTGACTTTTGTCAAGTGAAATCCTGTGGGTGAAAGCCTCCTGCTGATAGGCATCTCGAGGCAACCAAATTCCCTGGGAGGCAAAAGCTGCTTGTATCAATCCTGAACAATCATAATGGGGTTCAACTGTTCCGCCCCATAGATAATGATTGGGAGTATTCATCGCCTCCAGAGTAAACGCAATCACAGCCGACAATCTCTGTTGAATATCAGCCTCACCTAGCCGTTGAGATTGATAAACCGTTGAGGCGGGTTCAATCAGATCCCAATCGGCGATCGCCAACCAACCCGGATAGTCATCCTCACAGAGTTCAACCTCAATGGCTTGGCGAGGGTTTTCCAAGTCTAGCCGACAAACTCGCAACTGTCGCCCTGTGGCTGCTTGCGTCGCCAACTGTTGACAGTCGCTCGAATCATACAGATTCAGATTTGCTTTGCAGCGATATTCTACAATGTCTGATAATGGGTCAATCATCATGGGTTGGTGGTGCCGTTGACTCTGGGGACATCCAGGGTGAATTGTGTACAATGGCCAATGATACCTTAGAAAAACTGACATCTTTAGGTCGGAAAATATAACAAACTTTAGTCACTACCCAATTTTTGATTCTGATTCCTTATTTTTTATCCTCTGCTATGACATTTTTTCATCTAGACGAACAACTCGAAAATTTAGGCAAAGCCATTATAGAGGCAACTTGTGCTAAATTTGCAGCACTAGCCCCCGATCAAATTGCGATGACTTGGGTTGTTTATGATCCTCCAATTCCCGTCAATACAGGAGGGGCGTTAACTCCAGTAGAATTTTGGAAATATCCGGTTCGGGGCTTTGCCTATCGGGGTATTGAACGGATTTACCCCGCCAGTATAGTCAAATTGTTTTACTTAGTCGCCTTGTATGAATGGATAGAAAAAGGCATGATTGCCACATCTGGTGAGTTAGAACGAGCCACACATGATATGATAGTTAATTCGAGTAACGACGCCACCAGTCTAGTGGTTGATATGTTAACCGGAACTACCAGTGGCCCGGAATTATCATCAGGGCCGTTTGAGACGTGGAAAACTCAACGAAACATCATTAACCGCTACTTTCAATCTCTCAATTGGCCGGAACTTAAATCGATTAATGTCAATCAAAAAACTTGGTGCGATGGCGCCTATGGTCGAGAACGAATTTTCTTGGGAGAATTGATGGAAAATCGCAATATGTTGACGACAAACGCGACAGCCCGTTTACTTCATAGTATTGTTGGTGGAGTGGCGGCTTCTCCTCAAACCTCGCAAACTATGATGAAGTTGATGAAACGTAGTCTCGACCCAGCCGAATTAGCAGAAAACCCAGAAAATCAAGTCAGTGAATTTTTAGGGCGGGGTTTACCTTTAAATGCTAAATTGTGGTCAAAAGCCGGACAGACAAGCAAAGTTCGTCACGATGCGGCTTATATCGAAATTCCGGGTTTATATCCTTATTTACTGGTCGTTTTTACAGAAGGAAAAACCCAAAGCAAAAACACTGAACTTTTACCGTTTGTTTCTCAAAAAGTGGTAGAAGCGATGAACATCCTTGCTTCTAAATAGGAGTAATAATCCATCACTCAGTTGTGAGAATTCAGAATGTTAACTCATCAAATTCTTATCCTCATTTCGGGTTTGATTTCTGTCAGTGCGATCGCCACATCTGTCACTGCTACACCGCCTCCCACACCCGATCAAGAAGTCGTTTGTGACATTTTAATAATAGGCGGAGGGTTAGCCGGATCAGCCACCGCCTATGAAGCCTTACTCGCCGGACGAACAGTTTGTTTGACCGAAATTACTGACTGGGTTGGAGGTCAAATTTCTTCCCAAGGTACCTCCGCCCTAGATGAACGAGAAACTCAGCGATCGCTGCTTTATTTCCCTCGGGGTTATCTAGAATTACGCAAACGAATTGAAGAAAAATATGGTCGGTTAAATCCTGGGGCTTGTTGGGTCAGTCAAGCTTGTTTTATGCCCTACGACGGTCATCAACTCCTCTTTCAAATGTTACAAGATGCCGCAAAAAAAGGCAAGGGAAATCTTCAATGGTTTCCTTCAACGGTTGTTAAAGATCTAGAAATTTCCGAGGGTCAAATTACCACTGTTACCGCCATTCAACATCAACCCGCCCCTGGAACACCGCCCCTGAATACTGAACCTTTATCCCAAATTATTGATGATGCTTATCGTTATGAAGATTCTCCCCGTTTAAATAAAACAATTATTCGTTTTAATCCCCCCTCACCCCCCTTAGAAAGGGGGGAAATTGATCCCTCCAGTCCCCCCTTAGAAAGCAGGGTGAGGTGGTACGTTATTGAAGCGACAGAAACCGGAGAAATATTAGGTTTAACAGATGTTCCCTATCGCTTAGGCGTTGATCAACGAACACCCTTTGAACCGACATCTTCGAGTATATCCGGTGCGCCCTACTGTACACAAGGATTTACTTACACCTTTGCGATGGAAGCCACCGCCGAACCGCAAGCCCACAAACTCCCCTCATTCTATCAAAAATATTCCCCCTATTACAGTTATGAATTAGAACGATTGGCTAATTTTAATCTCGTTTATACTTATCGCAGAATTCACAGCATGAACCCCGACGAACCCCGTCCCGGAAATGTCCGAGAATGGCCGATTTATCCCGGTGATATTTCCATGCAAAACTGGACGTGGGGAAATGACTATCGCCCCGGAAATCCCGAAGATAATTTTATTTTTACTCGCAACCAACTGCAAACAATGGGTCAGTTAGAAGCGGGAGAATGGATGGGCGGACTCCGAACAGAAGCCTTACGACAAGGTGAAGAAAATGCTATTGGTTATTTTTATTGGTTAGTCGTCGGAACTACAGATTCTCAACTGGGAGATGGCGTTAAAAAACCCTATCCCAATCATCGTTATGTTACCGGGTTAGACTCACCGATGGGAACGGTTCATGGGTTATCAAAATATCCCTATATTCGCGAAGGGAGACGGGTAATTGGTCGTCCGAGTTGGGGCTTTCCAGAGGGGTTTGAAATCACCGAAATCGATATTTCTCGCAATGATTTTAGCAAGGAATTCTATCAAGATAATTTATCCTCAGAAGATTATCGGGCTTTATGGGCGGGGTTAGCAGGATTAGAACTTCCGGCGTTATTAAGTGGAATGCAAACGGTTGAAGGAACAAATCCAAAATCACGGGCGACTATTTATCCCGATACTGTTGGAATTGGTCACTATGCAATTGATTTTCATCCCTGCATGACGAAAAGCCCTCCAGAAGCGCCAGGAAATACCGAAAGACAAGGCGAAAGACTCGGACAAGGGGCGGCTTATCCCTTTCAAATTCCCTTGCGGGCGATGATTCCTCAAGAAATTGATAACTTATTAGTGGTCGGGAAAAGTATTGCAACCAGTCATGTTGCAGCAGCAGCTTATCGGGTTCATTCCTTTGAATGGTCGTCGGGAGTTGCAGCCGGAATTACCGCAGATTTTGCCTTAGAAACGGGGATTAAACCCTATGAATTAGTCGATGATTTACCCTTGCATGAACCGCAGTTGGAGGTGTTGCAACGAAGAATTCAAGACACCGATAATCCGATTTATTTCCCGCAAACTTCTATTTTTAACCGTTCTTGGGAAAATTGGAAATAAAGACTGTTTTAGTCCGACTCCTCTAGTCCTAACAACGGCATTAATAACTTGCGTTCCTCAATTGGAAGTCCGAGTAAAACTCGCCGATCTCCTTTTTTTTGTCGATAGCGAACGGCAGCTTCTAGCAGGCGTAAAGGAATTTGAAAGTCAATGTGATCGCCTACTGTTTCTTTCCAGAGTTCTAGCCAAGCTTGTGCTGCTTTTTCGCTAACCATTGCTGATTGTAGTATAGGTATACTTTCTACCACTCCTTTTCCTAAGGTAGCAGCAACTTCATGTTTGTCGTATACTTCAATTAATGCTTTTACACGCGCTTTCCAGATTGTTACTTCATAGGTACTTTGGAAAAGATATCGGGTAATTGCTTCTGTATCACCTGTATCTGGTTCGTCAGCATGAGCAAAACGTTCAAGCGCATTGTCTAAAGCTACAATACCTTCATCCCAGCGATTTAAAGCTAGTAATGACTCTACACGATTAAAGAAGATATATGAATCTTGTTCGCCAAGTTCTATTGCTTTATTAGATGATTCTAGAGCTTCCTGATGGCGTCTCAAACTTTCCAATACATACGCACGTCCTCCCCAGGCTAATTCATTACTTGGCTCTAGCTCAATTACTTTATCATAGGACGCTAAAGCTTTTTCATGGCAATCCATTTCATCTAATATATACCCTTGATTGATCCAAGCTGATGTATTATTAGGATCGAGTTCAATTACTTTCTTGAAAGATTTAAGAGCCTCTTCATAATACTCTAGTTCTTGAAGTATCTCACCTCGTATATTCCAAGCATAAATATCCTTTGAATCAAGTTCAATTACTTGATCAAATAATATCAAAGCTTCTTTATAATTTTCCTGTTTGTATAAAATTAAGCCTTGATTAAACCTAGCTGAAATATCATCTGGATCAAGCTTAATTACTTTTTGATAGGCTTGCAAAGCTTCTTCATAGCGTCCTAGTTCCTCTAGTGTCCAGCCTCGCTGAAACCAAGCATATACAAAGTTTTTATCAAGCTCAATTACTTGTTCAAAGCAAACTAATGCTTCTGGATATAATTTAAGTTTATTCAAAACCTCTCCTTTTCTAAACCAAGCTAGTTTATACTTTGAGTCTATTTCAATTGCTTTTGTGTAAGAAACTAATGCTTCTTGATAACGTTTTAGTTTTTGCAATATTATGCCTTGTATGAACCAAATAAGTCCTTGATCTGGCTCATCAATTTCTATAATTTTGTTACAACAAGCTAATGCTTCATCATCTTCGTTAAGATTTTGAAGAAGTAAGCATTTGGAGAACCAGACAATTAGATTTTTTGGTTCTATTTCTACGGCTTTATTAAAACACTCTAAAGCACGATCGTATTGTTTTAGTATTGTAAGACAGGCTCCCTGTTTCCACCAATCTACTGGTGCATAACCTTGACTTCCTACTCGCTTCTCTATTTTCTGTAAAACCTCTATAATTTTATGTTCTTTCAATTTATTGTCATCCAAAAATATCATAAACTTTTCTATATCTTCTGGATGCCCAAAAGATTTCATAGATGGTGGAAAATGTTTAATTTTAAAATTTTCTTGATCTAGAGCTTGTAAAATATCAAGTAAACGCTTTCGGGTTCCATCATCTTGAAGTTGCTGTAATCGTTGCTGTAGTTCTATTGGTGTATACCAAAGTAGTAAAAAAGATATAATTAACTTAATCGGTTCACCTTGCTGTTTCTTAACTTCCAAGCAAAAACGCATCATTGTCTCTTTAACTTCATAATATGATTCACGTCCAACAGCTTCTGAACACACATAACCCATTTCTGACAACTTTTTAAGCTGACTAGATGCGGTTTGATGAGTCATAAAGCAGCGTTGAGAAATTTCTTTAACGGGAACAGCAGTGCGAGTCTTACACAAAAACTCAATAATTTTTCGTTGTTGAGGTGAAATAGACCTCATTCTATCTTGATAATAAGGCGTGAGATCATCTAAGATTCGCATAAAAGCTTCAACTAATTGATCGAGAGAATTCCGATGAGTTAAAAATTCTGAAAAAATAACATACAGGCGATGATTTCCACCAGCCAGATGATAAACAGCTTGAATACGATTATATCCAATTGGGGTTTTAATAAAATCCTCCAATTCTTTATTGCCCTTGAGCTTGGCAATGTTGGCGAGTAAGTCTCTCGCATCTTCCAACTTTAATTCTTCTAACTCTTGGTGGTTAAAAAACTGATAAAATGTTGAACTCTTGCGTTTAACCGCATTGGGTAAACTTGATGCTGTGGCTAACATAACACAGGAATTTTCTTCAATAAAGCTACGCAGTTGCTTTTGTTCCTCACTGTCCAACCCGTTTAACAATTCATCCAAGTTTTCTACTATTAATAGTAAAGTGCGATCGCCAATAAATTCTTTGAGAAGAACTAAAGTTTCTTTCTCCATCGCATCGACAGACATTTCATAAAGTGACTCTATCGACGGGGGAGAAGGTTGATCTGTTTTGGTAGACTCAACTTGCAAGGTATTAAAGATACAGATCAAAAAGTCCAGAAAAGAAGTAATACTCCATTCTTCCTCACTCAACCATGCAATAAATAGTTGTTTCTGAAGTTCCTCTCTCTCTCGAATACGGTGATAAATGAGCGAGACGAGATGAGTTTTCCCGATACCACGCGAACCCGTCAACAAAATGTGCTGTTTTTCACGACTGACAACGCTGCTGCGGATGCTTTCTATCAGTTCCTCGACTTGCGAGTGACGCTGGACAAAAATCTCCTCTAACACGCTGTGTTCCATCATTCTGGGGGTGTACCGCGAGAGTAAAGGTGCGTTCATGTCAGTGATTGGGTTATGTACACCAATATTATCGTATATTTTATAAAGGTACGTTATTTTTGTGTTGACATTGCTGAAATTCTGCTCTATCCTTACCATAGAAGCAATTGAACCTCCCTAGCGGCAACTAGAGAGGCTCTCAATCGCTTTAAATTGTAAACGAGTTACTGGTTGGAGCCAGTTGACTCATTTAGTGGTCTTTATAGACCAAAGGAATTTTCATGTATAAAAATGATAACACCAATCAGCTAATTTTGTTCAATCAAGCTGTAGAAGTGTTAGTGGAAGCTGATTGTAGTGTTAAACGTGCAGCAGAGTTAGTCGAATGTTCGGAAACGACTATTTACCAGAAAATACGCCAAAATCAATCCTATCAGCGTGAAGTTCCAACCGGGACATGGCGTGTCTACAAACCCGAGAAAAAAGATGGTTTGATTTTAGTCAATGTTGGGTTTGTTTTTTCTCCGTTAGATAAACATTGGCGACTAGCTGGACTCAGCTAGTTTTTATTTTTTCGGTTTAATTGTGAGTGGTGCGTTATGTTTGGTTAACGCCCACTTTGCTACAATTTTGAAGATTTTTAAAATTAACAAATTATATGAGATAAAAAAGGAGATTAAAATGCGCTATGCAATTGTGATTGAAAAAGCGAAGGATAACTATTCGGCTTATGTTCCTGATTTACCCAGATGTGTAGCAACCGGAAGAACGATTTCTGAAACAAAAAAGCAAATTGAAGAAGCCATAGAGTTTCATTTAGAAGGATTAAAAATCGAAGGTTTACCGATTCCTGAAGCGACAACTATTTGTGATTATGTTGAATGTTTTTAGTCAAAGTAAACGATAATCTAAATTTTTGAATTGGGTGGATCTCGGACAAAAAACACTCCAATTTTTGAATTAGATGGGTATTGCCCACCTAACTCATACTTCCAGAGTAAAACACGTTTAAATGTCAGGTTCTATTCCTGCGGCTTTTAACTGTGCTGCTAATCGTTCTGCCCGGTTTTCAGCAAGTTCTGCACGGTTTTCAGCAAGTTCTGCACGGTTTTCAGCAAGTTCCGCTCGTTCATCTCCAGTTAATAATAAATTCCCTTGATTATCCCACCACCGCAACCAGGGAACGGTTGAATTTTGATATTGACCTTCCCAAATTCCCAGTTCAACTTCTAAGGGTGCGATCGCATAGTGACCCCGTTCATTGGGAGTCAACAATTCATAATGATCCTCAAACAGATGATAAACTTCTACACTTGCTTTTTTGACCTCATAAATTCCATAGAAAGCCGGACGAATCACCTGTTCATAAACCCAAAACTTACCCGGTTTTTGATTGCTAGAATTGAGGCGATAAAGGGGCGTTTTATCTCGTTCTTCTCTGCCATCTCCTGAGACGAATTCTAAGACAATTAAAGGAGGAACCAATTCTTGCCACAACACATAAGAACGACGAAATTCACCGTCTAAAGTGGGAGGGACATTGGGAACATAAAACCAGTCTGGTGCTTCTGCCCCCCGTTCGGGAGGATCTGTCATTCGCCAGTAAATCCCACTATCTTGACCAATACAATATTGTCCGTCGGGGTGTCGTCTTTCTAGAACAGGTTTAATAGAATCAGTCAGCAGAATGCTTTGAGGATGCTCTTGGAAGTTTTTCACAAACGTACCATCCGACTCTGGCAGTTGAGTATGGTCAGGAAAAGCCGTGAGTTCGTTGACTTTAGAAGTCATAGTCTTTTCAACGTTTTGTAATCCTGTCAGTATAAACAAATTTTAATTCAAAATTGGTGTAAAATAGACAGGGTTTCTAAAAGTTGAATGCTACCGTGTCAGAGTCTCCCTCTTTTTTACCTGCATCTTTATCGAACTTACCGAACCAACGATGGCACATTTTCCCCCCCCAACCTGAAAAAGCACAACAACTCGCTGAAGCCACCCAACTTTCACCGCTATTAGCACAAGTGTTGATTAATCGAGGGTTCGACACGGTTGAAGAAGCGACTGTTTTTTTAGATCCAGAGTCTCAGGCTTTACCAGCGCCCATTAATGAACTTCCAGACCTAGCAAAAAGTGTAGAATTTTTACATAATGCGATTATTCAAAACCAAAAAATAGCCATTTGTGGAGACTATGACGCCGATGGAATGACGAGTACCGCTTTATTAATGCGATCGCTTTCTATGTTAGGTGCAGATGTCAGTTATGCCATTCCCAGCCGCATGAAAGAAGGCTATGGGATTAATAATCGCATTATTGAAGAGTTTCATCAAGAGGGAATTAGCTTAGTTTTAACGGTTGATAATGGCATTTCTGCTTACGAACCGATTGCTAAAGCGCGAGAATTAGGCTTAACGGTGATTATTACGGATCACCATGATCTCCCCCCAGAACTTCCGCCCGCCCATGCGATTCTTAACCCTAAACTGATTCCTGAAACGTCTCATTATCGGGGTTTAGCAGGGGTTGGTGTGGCTTATGTGTTAGCGATTTCTCTGGCGCAAAAAATGGGTAAAGTTCAGGGTTTAGTGAATCCTTTATTAGAACTGTTTACATTAGGAACAATAGCAGATTTAGCTGCTTTAACCGGGGTGAATCGTCGTTGGGTGAAACGGGGATTACAGCGATTAATGCGTTCGGAAATTCAGGGAGTTCAGGCGTTAATTGAAGTGGCAGGATTAAGCGGTTCAACTCGAACTATATCCGAAAATACAGATAATTTATCCTCAAATGAACAAACTAAAAAAGTTATTAAACCCGAAGATATTGGCTTTCGTTTAGGGCCAAGAATTAACGCCGTTGGACGCATTGCCGATCCGCAAATTGTGATCGAATTACTCACCACAGAAAACATGGGAATTGCCCTAGAACGGGCGATGCAATGCGAACAAATTAACCAACAGCGTCAACAACTTTGTGAAAAAATCGAACAGGAAGCGATCGCTTGGTGTGAGAACAGCAAAATAGATCTTAAAAAAGAGCGAGTTTTAGTTGTTGTTCAACCCGAATGGCATCATGGAGTAATTGGAATTGTCGCGTCTCGCTTAGTTGATCGTTATGGGGTTCCGGTATTTATTGGCACCTATGAAGAAGAAAAAGAAGACGAAGAAAATTTATCAGAAAAACCCTCTAAAAAAATTCGCGGTTCAGCCCGAGGAATTCCCGAATTTCATGTATTTGATGCCTTACAATCTTGTGCCGATTTACTGGGTAAATTTGGCGGACATAAAGCCGCAGGGGGATTTTCTTTGGTTGCTGAAAACCTAGATGAATTTCGCCAACGTTTGAGTCAGTTTGCTCATCAATGCCTAGAAATTGAACATTTAAAACCATTGATAAAAATTGATGTTCAAGCTAATCTTAAACAGATTAATTTTGCTCTCTATCATCAAATTGATCAACTCCATCCCTGTGGAATCGAAAATGATTCTCCTATTTTTTGGACTCCTAACGTTAGAATTGTTAAACAACAACTAGCCGGAAAAGAACATCTTAAACTCACGCTTTCTCAAGATTGTAGATCAGAAAATAAAATTACAGCACTACCGAGTTTAGACGCAATTGCATGGCGTTGGGGGGAATATTTTCCCTTACCCACTCAGTTAGATATCGCCTATAAACTCAGAACAAATGATTGGCAAGGTCAAACTTCACTGCAACTAGAAATTGTTGGGGTGCGACTTCCTCAAACCCCTACAGTTATAACACCCAAAACACAGAAAGTAGCTGAATTTTACTACAAAGATCGCAAATATACTTGTAGCCTCTGCGATAGCGGTTCACTGACAGAACTAAGAATTCGCAATGCTGAAGGAAAAGTTCTTGCGATTCAGCAGGGACAAAAAACAGGTTTACTCGGAAAAAATCGACAGGAAGCGAAAATTGTTGATATTTCTGAACCTTTCTTTCACCACTTAATTCGAGCAGCTTGTCATGCTTTAGGAATGGGGGATGAATAGAAAACATAAGTTATTCTTCAGCTTTCGTTATCTTCATCGACTCTCAGACGATCACCTTGACCTATTTCCTCATTGATTTCTCGGCTTTCGGCTTCCATTCTCCTCTGTTCTTCTCTGCCAATCTCCTGATTGATCTCCCGTCGTTCTGCTGCTATTTCTGTTTGATTTTCCTCGGGAATAGTGATTTCTGAAATACGATTTTCAGACGGATTAAAAGGTTCTTCATCCATTGAAAATTCAGTGGCTTCTACTGGCTGATTGATCGGATCAAGAGCTTCAGATTCCGATTCAGGTTCAACTTGATGAATTTGAATTTGCTCAATACGTGGCCCTTCTGCTGAAACAACAGTAAATTCCAGATTTTGATAACGCAGTGTTTCCCCGACAGTCGGAATTTTTTGCAGTTGATAGATCAGAAAACCGCCTAAAGTCTGATATTCTTCAGTAATCGGAAGATCTAAGTCAACCAGTTCATTAACTTCTTCAATATCTAACTGAGCTTGAACTAAAAAAGTTTGCTCATCAATATATTGAAGTGTAATTTCTTCTGTTTCTGTCGGTTCTGAACTATCTCCAATAATTTCTGCAATCAAATCATTAATCGTCACTAATCCAGCCGTTCCACCAAATTCATCAACAATAATCACCATTTCTAGATGCGATCGCTGCATCAACGGTAACAATTCACTCAACAGCATTTGTTCAGAGACAAATCGAGCAGGGCGAATCCAAGATTCTAGCGAAGTTTCTGGAGAGAGCCGTCTTTCAGCTAAGGGTTTTGCTAAGTCTCTAAAGTCAATAATTCCCAAAATATCATCTAAAGATTCCCGCATAACGGGATAACGAGAATGATCCGAAACAGCCATTTCATCAAGCAAATTTTGAAAAGTCGCAGTGCTTGAAATTGCGATAATATTGGTTCGGGGAATCATTACTTCTTCCGCTAAAACATCCCCAAATTCAAACACATTATTGAGGAGTTCTCTGGCTTCAGCTTCTAACCCCATCGACTCACTAGATGTTGTAATAATCAGTTGTAATTCTTCTGGGGTAACTCTTGTATAAGGTTGTCCGGTATATTCAATTCCACCGAGTTTTAAAAGCCAACGAGTGGATTGATTTAAGCCCCAAACAAACGGACTAAAAAAACGAGCGATCGCTAAACTTGGAGGGGCTAATAAACGCGAAAGTTGTTCAGGATACAGCAGAGCCAACGACTTCGGACATAGCTCACCCAGAACAATTTGCAAATAAGCAATTAACATAAACGTCAAGATAGGAATTGCTAGAGAATGAGCAATAATATCTTGAAAAACGAGAGGTAAACGAAGCGAAATGATTAATGATCGAATCGCCACTGCTAGCGTTCCCTCTCCGATCCAACCCAACGCTAAACTTGATAGCGTAATTCCAAACTGAGTCGTAGAGAGCAAAAGATCAATCCGTCGCTGAAGCCGTTGAACCGCCCTCGCCGGACGATCTCCTTCATCTACAAGTTGACTAATCCGCGATCGGCGGACAGAAACCATCGAGAACTCAGCAGTGACAAAAAAAGCGTTGATTGCAATCAGCAGAAATACTGACAACAATCGCACCAGCAAATCCTGGGAAGTCAGCGTCATTGTAGAAAAGTCACCCACATGAGTTCTATTAAAAAAAGTCGCACAAACATTAAAACTTATTTATCTCACAATTGGAATTCCAGACATTTTTAGCTCTAGTTTCTGATCGGGATAATCCGTCAAACTGATGGCTAATTCTTTAGCATTATCGAGCAGTGCGGTGGGAATACTCACCGTTCCGACATAGGTTTGGCTATCAGGAGGTAACTGTCCCGGTAAGTCATCAACACTCGCACTTAAAGCACGACCTTTATCATCCGTTACGTTCAAGAAACTATAGAGAAATCTAACCGAACTATCGCTTTCATTTTTAAGCTGTACGTTCAAAAGCAGCGAACTTCCAGTTTGACTCGCTGAAGTCACCTCTAGCGTTACCCCCTCATCCCGACTGACAATCGGAAAAGTAGATGAAGCGGCTTGCTGTTGGGGTTTCTGTTCAGGTTTTTGTTCGGCTTTCTGTTCAGGTTTTTGTTCAGGTTTTTGTTCAGGTTTTTGTTCGGCTTTCTGTTCGGTTTGCTGTTGGGGTTTATCACTGGCGGGAGCAGAAGCTGTTGTCTCATCATCTTTCCCTTCCATTCTCTTCTTCACATTCGCCAGAATGTCACCTTCTTTGAGCATTTTCACGCCATCAGTTTTGCGTTCGGTTTCTTCCTTTTTACCCGTTAGATTACTTGGACGTACATCAGGCTGAGTAATCTCTTTCAAAGCTTCCCGACCCAGTTTGTACCCCCAAGCCGAACTAAAAAACCCGGCTCCAAACATAAGCACAAGTAAAACGACGGTCATTATTACGGTTGAGTTCAATCCCATCTCCTGTAAGTGTCAGTGTGAGTGATCGTGATTGAGATTAGTTTCAATAGGATATAGTAGCAGTCTACAGCCTGAATGATACGGCAACCTCAAAGAGAAATGATCTCAACTTCCAATCCAATACCTTAACCTAACTGACTAGGAGTGGAGCGGGTTTGTCCCCAGATACCAGACTTTTTAGCGATCGCCTGTACTAAACAGCTATGTTAAACTAGGAAGCGAAAAAAAGAGTCGCTTAATGTCTACTTTCGTGTTAACCTAGACAATAAAGCGCCCTTGGCCGATTGGGGAGGCAGCGAACTCATAATTCGCCTTCAGGCTGGTTCGATCCCAGCAGGGCGCACTATTGATATTCCTTGAATCTGTTGTGGTACATCAGTTAATTGTTGGTTATCAGTAACTGAGTTGCGTTGCTGTAACCGATTAAATGTCTGCGTCAAAAATTAAATGTAGTTCAGTTACCAGTAACAAATTGTTGTCGCTTTTTTTCGGTGTTCTAGCCCGGATCAAAGCTTTTCCTCATCAATTTCCTCAAAATCCAGAGAATTCCTTTCTTTCTCATCTTGTTTCCTCAATTCAAGCTCACGTCATCGGACAATAATTGAAGGCTATAATCGGGAAACAAGTTTTTGAAAGTTAGCTAACTGTTCGTTGACTACGATCTATTTTCTACCCTAAGAAATCTAGGTGGCCATTGCCGGGTAAACATCTTGAAAACAAAGAAAATCTTGTTCTGTTGCTGAGTTCTGCATGATAACAGGGTTCCTACTTGCCCCTTAACCCGATTTTGCTTGATTCTATGTTTATGTCCATTGTTAACTTACCGAGTTTCAATTGCTATTGTATATTAGACTAAGGGGCAATCTTAGCAATGTATAGAAGTGAAGAGATTGACAAACTGGCTTCATCGCCCCGATTGAGTACAACTTACCCTGATTGGCAATCGTAGCCCCTGTCATCAGGGAGGGTTAGTGACTGGGGTGTATAGGATGCAGACTCTATGGCAGACCCAAACTATTATAGGTTCGACCCAGTTTGGCGAGGTATAGCACAAACTCGCTACTGCTTTGTGCATCAAAAATTTCTGCAAATTGAGCCTCGCCTGAGTCTCCTGAGACTAATTCCCCATTTTTGTAATCACAATAGCTTGATTCTGCTGAGTTTTTGGGTGGTTCAACCCTGGAGTTCTCACACAAGTAATTCAAATCGGAAAGTACATCGATTAACCGACTGTCAGTTTTGGGTGAATTGGATAAAAAGTCGGAATTTCGCTTGGGCTAACATCTCTGTTTTACCGCTTCAATGGACTTTACTTCTGCCTCTTGAGCAAGGGAATTTGCTAGGGTTAGCAAACTGGATTTCCCTGGGACAGTATGTGCTTGTTGCAGGCGATACTAGCTGAAGCTTTTGCTTGAGAACGTTTAGGGATTAGATGGTCAATCCCTGAAAAACGGTTAAACGGTCTGAGGTGAGTTGAATTTAACCATTGACCGATGTAGCTGAGTATCGTCGTCCTCCGTCAATTTGTTTCATAACGAGTGAACCTTAAGTTCACACGTAGTTCTGAGCAACTGCTTTTCAATTGAGTTCCTAGAGAACTTGTACTCTCGACAGATTACAGTAAATAATTCATTTTGTATGAAGGCTAGTGAAATTTTCAGTGCGAATAAACTGTTAACGCGATATGCCAAAGGGGAACGTAACTTTAGCGAGACTAACCTCATAGCAGCCCAGTTAAGTCAAGCTAATCTGAATCGGATTGATCTGCGTAATGCTAATCTCACTGCTGCTAACTTGACCCACTCTCGTCTGATTTGTGCAAACTTGAGTGGGGCTGACTTGAGTCGGACGAATCTCAGTGGAGCTATCTTGATTGAAGCCACTTTAACCGGAGCAAGTCTGACTCGAACCCTACTGGTTCAAGCTGACTTGACTGGCGCTCTTCTGAGTGGAAGTATTTTTTCTCAAACTGATCTCAGTGGAGCGAATTTGACAGGAGCCAGTTTAATCGGTGCTTCCTTGCTCAATGGCTCTAAGTTGACCGAAGCCACTTTAATTGGTGCGACCCTTTCACGGGCTACCCTAAGCGCGATTGACCTCAGTCGGGTTAACCTCACTAGAGCTATTTTAAGTGAAGTTGACCTGAGTGGAGCCAACTTAAGTTCCGCTTGTCTGATTCGGGCTTATTTGAATCACAGTAATCTCAGTGGCGCTAATCTCATGGCAGCCGACTTGAGCGAAGCGAGTTTACGCAATGCTAATCTTTGTGTTGCCAACTTAACGGGAGCAGATTTGCAAGGGGCTAATTTGGAAGGTGCGAATCTCAATGGTGCCAAATTGAGTGGGGCGAACCTCAAGAGTACCAATTTGAAAAATGCCAATCTTAATGGCTTGATTTTGCATGAAGCTGACTTGAGACTCGCTGATTTGAGTCAAGCCAACTTGCGAGGCGCAAACCTGAGTGGGGCAAATTTGGCGGGTGCAAGTTTGCTAGAAGCGGATTTACGGGGGGCGAACTTGAGTCACGCCAACCTCACAGGAGCGGGATTGTTATTGACGTCCCTCAAAGGCGCGAATTTGAGAGGCGCGAATTTATGTCAAGCTAATTTAATTGGTGCTAGTTTAAACCTGACCAGTTTGGATGAAGTTTTCTTAGAAGGTGCGATTCTGCCCAATGGTGCAACTTATGCTTAACTAGGTCGCCGTCCCTAACCCCTCCTTCTACCCGTTGGCAGGCGCACGGCTGTTTGATTCTCAACAAAAAATTTCAGGTAAATTGGATGAACAGGTTATGGGGAGAGGGTTTGATCCTAAGCTCTCCCCATACCCCTATCTGCCTATTGCCTTTTTGTGTGGCGAACTTTCTCATTTGACAATTTTCTGTGATACACTAATAAGGTTTGAGGTTTTAAACCACTATAGGATGGAGGTGAAACCGCGCCGAATGAAAAAATTGGGAACCCACCTGGTTATTGATGCTTGGCAATGTCCGGCTGAGTTACTGAACGATCCAGAACGCATACGTCGGGCTATACTCGATGCAATTACAGCCGGAGGAGCAACCCTAATCGACTTTTGCGTTCATCAGTTCAGTCCTCATGGCGTGACTGCAACCGCAACGTTAGCCGAGTCTCATATTGCTATCCATACTTGGCCAGAATATGGCTACTTTGCTGCCGATGTCTTTTTCTGTGGACGAGGAAATCCTCAGCTTGCTCTAGAGTGCTTAGAAGTTGCTCTTCAAGCTAAACAAGTTAAACAGAGAGAATTTCAGCGCGGTTTTGAGCCAGAAATGGGCATCCCAGAGGATTCTATGGATTGGGAATCACTTGAGAGTCATTCGACTGAAACCCGTGTTTTACCGAGGTTAGGGGTCTAAAGCTCCGCCATGCGCGGGCGGGTTTGTGTTCAAGTTAGAAAGGCTCAGGTAGAATAACCGCGACTGCTGAGAAAATCTACTGAAACAGGTGAGCTTCTTGCCGAGTCGAAAATAATAAAGCCTCAGTGGTGGCGAAAACACTTTAAACAGCTAGGGGAATCAACGAAGTACCCAAATCCAGATTGTGGCTACACGGAAGATAGAGATGTTAATGCAGCTATCAACATCTTTCAGCTATGGACTAAGTACCGTAGGGCATACGGGATCTTATAAGCTTGGGGAGGCGCGATCCTCTAGTTCCATTGGAGCAATCCTATGGGGTTACGATTGGACTGTGAACCAAGAATCCCCCGCATTCATGCGTGAGAAGTGTCAATGTAACAACCTACTTGTAGCAATAATCAGCTCGTTTTCTAATCCCTAGCCGCAGCTCTGAAGCAGTTGGGGATTTTATAACCTGATTTTTAGGCAAGGAGGAGCATAATCTCTCCCTCTATGCACAACATAGGGGGAGTATTTCGCTATTCCAGAAACTCAAATCAGCGATCAACTCTGAATCACCGACCCGACTAACGTTGCTGTTGTTGTAAGAGCGGACGAACAATCCAATATCCAGCGCCAAAAGCAACCAGAACAATCAAAGCAATTGAGACGACCAACCAAAATCCATTTAACTCGGCTCGTTGAGTCTCTGAAGTCGGACGTAAGCGAGCTTCAGGCTCCTCTGTAAACAGTTTCTCAGGAATTTCTCGCTTGAAGGGTTGATTTTCAGGAGGAGTTGCAGGAGATTGAGGTTTAAGATGGGTGTACTTGGCTTCTAGGTCTTCTTGGGGTGAACTCCGAGCAACTGTCTTGCTCAAAGGCAATTCTACAAAGTTACTAGAGGACGAAGTTGTATGATGTTGACTGAAATTGGGGATTTCTAGATGATGAGTCTGCTGCTGTTGAGGTAAGCCAGTATGATTAACCTTTTGAGCCGTGTTAATCGCTTGTTGAAGTTGGATAGCCGCTTGAGTTAAGTTCTCTAGTTCTCGACGAAGTTGCTGATTTTGCTGAACAAGCTGTTGGTTTTGGGTTTTTAAAGAGTTGAGCGTCGTTTTGGACGCTTGTAATTCGGCGGTGACTTCTCGGTACAGAGAAATCGGGACGGATGGAGAATAGGCATTTGTTGCTTCAGATGAGTTAGAGCCAGAAACGGTAACATCTTGCATAGCACTTAAAATGGAGTGAGAATGTTTAGTTGTTTAACTGATGATCTGATCCAGCAGAGTCAAGCTTCTTCTGCTATGCTCTAGATTAATCGTCATTAGAACAATCAGAACGCATTTCTTCACGAAAATTAAAGCCTTAGCTTTGACAAAATTGATCTTGTTTTTAGATTCGCGATTTTAATCCTTATGAGTAACTCGCCAGTTGAACAAAACGTATTTCATTCCTCCGAGGTCGGAGAAGTTAAGTATGGTGAACGGGAAATTCAACAAGGACAGTTAATCACTTTTCCCAATCCTCGGGTTGGACGTCGCTATGAGGTTAGCATTTCCTTACCTGAGTTTACCTGTAAGTGTCCTTTTTCGGGTTATCCCGATTTTGCTACTCTTCATCTTACCTATGTCCCTAACGAACGGGTCGTAGAGTTAAAATCTTTGAAACTCTATATCAACAGTTATCGCGATCGCTATATCTCTCACGAAGAATCAATCAATCAGATTTTAGATGATTTTCTGGAAGCGTGCGATCCCTTAGAAGTGAAAATAGTGGGAGATTTTAATCCTCGGGGTAACGTTCATACCTGCGTAGAAGTTCGACATCAAAGACCTGATGATTAATAGCAAAACGTGATACAATGATAAACTGTGTCGAATTTACACTAAATTCATGCCCAAACTGAAAACTCGCAAGTCGGCTGCCAGACGTTTTCGAGTCACTGGTAGCGGTAAGATTGTGCGCCGCAAAGCATACAAGAGCCATCTCTTGCAGCACAAAAGTTCGTCTCGTAAGACTCGCTTGTCAAAAATGGCAGAAGTTCACGAGCGAGATGCTGAAAATGTACGTTTGATGATGCCCTATCTCTAGGGTTTAAAGATGATATTTAATCGCTAAGGGAAATTAACTATGACAAGGGTTAAGCGCGGTAACGTTGCTCGTAAGCGTCGCAAGAAAGTTCTTAAGCTTGCTAAAGGATTTCGAGGCTGTCAGTCTACTAACTTCCGGACAGCAAATCAACGGGTGATGCAAGCTTTGCGGAATTCCTATCGAGATCGTCGCAAACGCAAACGTGACTTCCGAAGACTGTGGATTACTCGCATTAACGCGGCGGCTCGTCTGCATGGAATTAGTTACAGTCAACTGATGGGGAGTTTGAAAAAGGTTAATATCCAGATCAACCGTAAAATGCTTGCTCAGTTGGCGGTGATTGATCCACAAGCTTTTAGTCAAGTTGTGGCGCAAGCCGACGATCAAGCCCAATCCTAATTCAAGAGGGTATAGCCTGGTAAATTGAGTAGAAGTCCAACGAGAATTTAAGATGGGGAATGCAAGCTGAAGGCAACTCTTCAGTAGTGTTTGTTTTTTAGATTCTCACAATTACTCAAACTGATGAATAGTAGTTTACCAGTCGTCTACCTTTTACTGTTAGTGGCTCTGCTCTTTGGAGTAGGGTTCTTTGTTTTACGCCAGATTATTAGAACCCGTCGAGTTGAAAGTCAACTCTCTCGATTGCAAAGTAAACTGGCTCAAGATCAGGGTACGGCTCAAGAATACTACGAGTTAGGCTGCATTTATAACGATAAGAAGTTATATTCGCAGGCGATCGCTGTGTTTCAAAAAGCTTTAAAAGTACCCAACGCTCAAGAAGAGGAATCTCAGAATCTGGCTCTGGTTCACAATGCTTTGGGTTATGCCTACTTTGCCAAGGAGCAGTATGACATCGCAATTCGCCAATACAAGGAAGCTCTGAAACTTGCGCCAGATTACGTCACGGCTTATAACAATTTGGGCTATGCCTATGAGCGTAAAAAACTAACGGCTCAAGCATTGGAGGCTTATGAGCAAGCTTTACAGGGCGATCCGAGAAATGCGATCGCGAGGCGCAGATCAGAGTCCCTGCGTAAACGCTTGGGAATTCCATCCTCATTAGAAGAGTAACTGTTTCTGAGTGAGCTGAAATCTGCTCAGAGTTATATGTCCAAAAAGGTCAATGTCGGCGTAGGATGAACCCAAATCCGGTTTGTTATTTAAGTTAACACCGATGGGGTGGGGCAGGTGACGAGTCCCCAAGAAGAGCTGACTCGCCATTATAGTCTCCGCAACAGCCATACTCTATAACGAGATCTACCTAATTGACGAGGGGAGGATACTTGTTAGAGTGTGGGTGTTTTTTTATTTCATTACTGAAGGGGTGACTAGCCGCTTGAGAGTCAGCCGCAGTTCGGATGAAGGGAGGGGAAGCAGGGAAAGAGCCTGTTTCAACAAGCCTTAACTCGGCTTAGATCGACTCAAATAGTCTGTAACGCCTATCCATCAATGGTTTACAGTTTTCCAAAAAAACTTTTCAAAAAAGTGTTGACAAACCCAGAAGACTCAGCTACATTAGTAAATGCGCTCGAGAAAAGACAACTGACTCGAAAGCAGCCGAACCTAGATAATACAATAGTTTGAAAGCCTAAGTACAGCTCCTCGTTAATACATTTTGAGGGTTCT